>CALXZF010000161.1 GCA_944393165.1 uncultured Clostridia bacterium | reverse complement strand
TTTCATCAGAGCGTGTTAATAGAACAGTGCAACCACTTTGCTCAAGTAGATTTTGTAGTTTTAATGCGATTTTCAAGTTAAGCTCTGCTTCTGTAGTGCCTTTACTACTTTCAGCTCCTTCATCTGGCGAGCCATGGCCTGCATCTACAATAACCACTTTATTAGATACCGGAGTTGCAACAGTTTCGGCTGTTTTTTCTGTTGTTCCAAAATCTTGATTATTATTTGCAATTTTGAACGAAAATGCATACAATGATACACATAGCATACATACCATTATCATAATCCTTTTTTTACTTAAAATAAGCATACACACATACCCCTTCTGGTATATGTATATGCTTATTTGTTTCATTTATGATTTTTTACTTATTAATATTTATAACATGTTGTGGAAAATTTGTACTTTTTAAAACATCCTTAAGGCACGCTGGTAACAGATTATATTCATCAATTTTATCCAAATCTAGCCACTCATATATCAAATAGTCTTTTCCTTCCATATTATGCATAGTAGAATCGATTTTTTTATCTTCTTCATTTGCAAATTCTACTTTATGTAAAAAATAAATTTCATGATACTTTTTATCCTCTAATTCAAAGAAGTTTTCTATAGTTGCTACATATCCCGTTATTTCCACATGTTTTTTTAGTTCTTCTTGTAATTCTCTTTTTACTGTTTCTTCGGAGCTTTCTCCTATTTCAATTCTTCCTCCGGGCAAACAATAATGATCCTTATTTATATTCTTATGTGTTAATATTTTATTGTTATGTATTATTGCCGCTCCTGCTCTTATGTTTAGCCTATAGTCATCTAAATCTAAGGTTAAATCCATTTAATTTTTCTCCTCTCTAATTAATTTGATAATATTTTACCTCTTATTTTTATCTATATCAATAGAAAATGTAAACTTTTACATCTGCAATGATTTTTATAGCTGAGTTATCATAATTCTTTTGACTGCGTGTTCACTTTAATTGAATAATGTATTTATGTATGTTAAACTTGGTATAATGCTATTTGAAAATTTTTCCAGTAGCATAAATTTATAGAAAGGATATGATTTGAATCGTATGAAAGTTTATAGGAAATTATATGATGCTGTTAAGTTTGACACAATAAGAGATTACATCAATAGTGCAATCAAAAAATTTGCCAACAACAATGCTTTTATTTTGAAGAAAAAAGAAAACGGTAAAGTGCATTATACCAATATTCCGTACACAAGATTTGGAAATGAAATAAAGGCTTTCGGTACTGCTTTAATTAATTTGGGTTTAGAAAATAAGCGTATAGCTATAATTGGTAAGAACTGTTACGAGTGGGTTCTTTCTTTTGTTTCCACTTTGTGTGGTGTTGGAGTTACTGTTCCATTAGATAAGGGGCTTCCTTCTCAAGAAATAGAGCTTTCTTTAGAAAGGGCTAAAGCTGATGCTGTTATTTTTGAAGCAGAATATGCTGATATTATGAAAGATGTAAAAAGTAAGAATACTAACATTAAAGAATATATTTGTATGAACTCAGATTGTGGTAATTCATACAAAACTGTTGCAGGTTTGATTGAAGCAGGACAAGATTTGCTTGCCAAAAATGACACTAGGTATGAGAATCACGAAATAAATCCAGATGCAGTTGCTTCTATAATATTTACATCTGGTACTACTTCTATGTCTAAAGCTGTAATGCTGTCAAACAGAAATATTGCATCAAATATATATAATATTAATTGTGCTGAAAAAGTTTATGACACAGATGTGAATCTAGCATTTTTGCCTTTACATCATACATTTGGCTCAACCATTTTACTTCTTGCTTTGGTAGACGGTGTTACAAATGTATTTTGTGACGGTTTAAGACATATTCAAGAAAATTTAAAAGAATATAAAGTATCTATTTTTGTTTGCGTTCCTCTACTTTTGGAGGCTATGTATAAGAAAATATATGCAGAAGTAGATAAACAAGGTAAAACAAAAATTCTAAAATTTGCAAATTCAATTAGTCATTTTTTATTGAAGTTTAACATTGATATTAGAAGAAAAGTTTTTAAGCAAATATTGGATAATTTAGGGGGCAATATCCGTTTTGTTATAAGTGGAGCTTCTGCTATTGATAAGAATGTAGCAAAGGGATTTTATGACTTTGGCATTTTAGCAGTACAAGGATATGGCTTAACTGAAACTTCTCCTGTTTTAACTGCTGAAAATGAGAAATGTGTAAAATTTGGCTCAGTTGGTTTGCCATTACCAGAAGTAGAAATTAGAATAGATAACCCAAATGAAGAAGGTATTGGTGAAATTGTTGCTAAAGGTCCAAATGTAATGCTTGGATATTACGAAACGGAAGAAGAAACTGCAAAGGTTTTAAAAGACGGCTGGTTTTACACTGGAGATTTAGGTTATCTTGACAAAGACGGATTTTTGTTTATTACAGGCAGAAAGAAAAATGTAATTGTATTAAAGAATGGAAAAAATGTTTATCCTGAAGAAATTGAACAATTAATTAATAACTTACCATATGTTTCTGAATCTATGGTTTTTGGTCTACCAAAAAATGATGATTTAGTTGTTAGTGTTAAAGTTGTATATAACAAAGATTATGTTGCTCAAAAATTTGGAAATATTGATGAAGGAGAATTAAAAGAAATAATCTGGAAAGATATAAAGAAAATTAATTCTACGCTTTCTAATTATAAGCATATTAAGAATTTAATTATTACCGATGAACCAATGATTAAAACAACAACTCAAAAAGTAAAGAGATTTGAAGAAATCAAAAAAATCTAGCATAAACAAAAGGGACACTCCCTTTTGTTTACAGCCTTTATAAGTTGCTTGTAATAGTAGTGAAGTTTGTCCCTTTTGTTTATTTTTCCTTCAAGTATCTCTTTAATAAAAATGTTAGAAAGTATGGAAATGTATAGAATTTTCCATTGAATCCTATATTTTTATTACACAATTTTATGCCATACTTAATATCTTTATATGAATTACTATTTATTAAGTTATTGAGTGAAATAGTTGCATTATCATTTGCTTTTACTTCAATAGGAATTAAAGAATTCTTATCTCTTACCATAAAATCCATTTCGATTTTTTTACTATCCTCTTTATAAAAATATAAATCGTATCCCTCTTTTGCTAGCATATCACTTACAATATTTTCATATAAAGCACCTTTATATGTATTCATATTTTCATTATTTCTTAAATCATCTTGTACTTCTTCGTCTAATGAGCCAATCAGTAATCCAGTATCTGCAAAATATAGCCTATAATTGTCTGGATTATAATTTCCTTTCAAAGGTAGGCAAGCCTGTTCCATTGCATATGAAATATTCACGATTCCAGCATTTGCAAGCCATTCAACAACTCCTACATATTCTCTATTTCTCGCTCCACCTGCTATCTTTGATATTTGAAATTTTTTGTTTTCGTTTCCTAAAAATACTGGTATTTTTCTATAACAATTCAATATTTTAGTCTTATCTAGTCCCCCAGCATATTTTGTTATATCTTCTTCATAATCTAGTAAAATTTGCTGTTGCATCTTTAAAATTCCACTAAAATTTTTGTTCTCAATAAATCTACTTACTATTGCAGGCATTCCGCCCACTATCATATACTCTTTAAAGTTGGACATCATAACATCATACTGCATATTACTTAGTGGTTTTAAATTCACCATATGTATATATAAATCTTCAATCTGTTTTTCAGTATAACCTTTGGCCCATAAAAATTCCTCAAAATCTAAGGATCTCATAATATAGTCTTCTTTATTTCCAACACTGTTAGATTCAATTTCTTTATAATTTATTCCCATTAGAGAACCTGAACATATAATATCATATCGTCCATCCTCTCTAAAAGCTTTTAAAGAGGTGGCTGTGCTTACACATTCTTGCATCTCGTCAAAAAAGATTAATGTATTATTTTTTTCTAATTCAATTTCCGGCATTTTTAATGTTATATTTTTTATTATATTATCGACTTCAAAACCTTCTTCAAATATTGTTTTAAATTGTGGTTGAAGTGCAAAATTTATTTCAATAAAAACTTTATAATTATTATTACCAAAATTTCTAATTGCATTTGTTTTTCCTATTTGCCTTGCACCTTTTATTATTAAAGGCAGTCTATCCTGGTTGTTTTTCCATTCAATAAGGTATTTATCAATTTTTCTTTTTAATCTATCCATAGTGTTTACCTCCTTATATAAGATTTTATCACATTTTTGGATGATTTTCAACGGAGTCTTATCACATTTTTAGATGATTTTCAAGGTGTATCTCTCACATTTTTCTACAAAATCTACTATGTTAGTGGTAGTAAACATGATTAATTTAAAAAATCAACACTTTTTAAAAATTTGTGACAACTTACGAAGAGCGTGAACAAATGGAAGTAGTCCCTTTTGTTTACAGCTTTTCAAATTCTATTGTAACCTTAAATAAATCTCCGTCTAGATATATATTAAATATCCCTCTCTGAAGTTCAGTTAAACTTCTTGCTATAGAAAGGCCGAGTCCGCTTCCTTCAGTATTTCTCGATGCTTCTCCTCTTACAAATCTTTGCATCAACTCATCTGCACTTATATTTAGTTTTTGCTTAGATACATTTTTTAGTTGTATTACTATTTTGCCATTTTCTTCTTTTATATCTGTATAAACTCTTGTGCCTTCCATTGCATATTTAGATATGTTTGAATACATATTTTCCAAAACCCTATATAGGTATCTACTATCTGCATTAATATATACATCATTTTCTGGAAGTGTAATTATTTCTTCCAAATTATGAATTTTAAATCTATCTTTAAATTCCCCTGAAACTTGTTTTATAAGCTCATTTACTTTTAGTGTCTCCATATTTAATTTTATTGCTCCTGATGATGCTTTCGAGGCTTCTACCAAATCTTCTGTTAATTTTTTTAATCTTTGGGATTTATTATCAAGTATGTTTAAATACTCATTTGCTTTTTCTCCCCCAATATTTTCTTTTTTCAATAAATCCACATAATTTATAATGGAAGTAAGTGGAGTTTTAATATCATGTGACACATTTGTAATAAGTTCCGTTTTAAGTCTTTCGCTTTTTAGCTTTTCTTCTATTGCATTAGATAATCCTCCTGCGATGTCATTTATCTCTTTAACAGTACTTCCCATTTCTTTAGTAACTTCGTTTTCATCTAAATCTATTTCTGTATCGCCATTATACAGTTCGTGAATTGCGTCTATAATTTTGGCATATGATTTTACTCTTTTTGATAAGTAACTATATGTCATAACATACAAAATTACTGAAAGAATAAATCCTGGAAAACCATTTGACCACATTATTCCAAAGCAAATTAAATTAGCTAAAATAAATAATACAAAATAAACTATTAATCTCTTGGTTAATTTTAAATCTTCTATAAAACCTTTTGTTTTTATATATACCCAATAAACAAATGTTGTTTTTATAAATGTATGAGTTTTTAGCCTTTTGACAACAGTTTCGAAAAACAAAATACATGCTAAATATATAATTAAACATCCTACTGCTATTACAGATATTCCTAAAACGAATGATGCCATAGTACTCATTCCACTAACACTGACTGCAAAACACGCTCCAATACATGCAATAAATATTGCAATTAGCCCTGCTATCTCTATTGAAATTTTGTCAAACCAATTAAGTTTTATTCCCTCTTGTTTATTAGTTCTTCCAACTCCAATAAGAATTATTGGTAATAATGCTATTATTAAAACAATTAGTAATGGTATTAAAAATACAGCTTTTTGATTCATGGAAGCAATAGAATTATATAAAATCATATTTGTAGCAATACTATCCATATATTCCAGCTCATCTAAAACAGATGAATAAATTATATAATTGTTTTCATTCATATCAGTTGTTGTGTCTTCCACAGCATCCTGAGCCACTTCATTTTTTAAGCCACTTTCTATAAATTCAATATTATTATTACTTAACTTTTCAACTGAAGTGTTAATCTCTCCATTTTCGTAGTTCCAGTATTTTGCATTTTGCATAATTGTATCAATTATATTTTGAAGGCTACTGGTTTCCAAAGAATAGTCTAGATTTGTATATGCTTTTTTTGTGTTATTATCAATTATAAGCCACTTTACATTACTTCCATTGTATTCAGAATAATAATTTATTTCATTTGCAATATCATTTTCTATTTCTTGTGTTTGAGTATAATAATATGTGTATGCATTCTGATCACTTTGCTCATTAAATATATTTACAGCATTTATACCACTAAATATTTCCATAGCATAATTTTCTGCAAATGTATTAGTGTCATAATAGTCTAGTCCTTCTTTTATTGCATGGCGTTCCATTGGCGAACCTAAGCAAACAATCAATATTATTAAAGCTGTAAAAAATATAGGAAAAAGTACATATGCTATGTTTTTTAATACTCTTGGAACACAAATTTTTTTATTCATATCTTTCTCCTTTCCCGTTCTATTGTACTTACAAGTTTTTGCCCTTTTATTAATCTAGATTTTCTATCTTGTATCCTATTCCCCATATTACTTTTAAATATTTAGGTTCTCTTGGGTTTATTTCAATTTTTTCTCTAATGTGTCTTATATGTACAGCAATTATATTTTCTGCTCCATAACTTTCTTCTTCCCATACATTTTCATAAATTTGTTCTATTGAGAAAACCACTCCCTTATTTTTTGTTAAAAATTTTAATATATTGTACTCTGTTGGGGTTAATTTAACTTCTTTGCCTTCGACTTCAACAGTTTTAGTAGCATCATTTATTATTAAGTCTCCAGATTTATATATATTATTATCTTTTTCTTTTTTTACCATTGATCCTAAGCTTGTATATCTTCGTATTTGTGAATTTACTCTTGCTATAAGTTCTAATGGATTAAATGGTTTTGTCACATAGTCATCTGCTCCATTATTAAGGCCTGCAATTTTGTCATAATCTTCTGATTTTGCAGATAGCATAATAATTGGAATTGATTTATCTTTCCTTATTATATTTGCTGTTTCTATGCCGTCAAGTTTTGGCATCATAATATCCAGTATTATAAGATGTATATTATCATTTTTCTTTAGTATTTCTAAAGCCTCCATTCCGTCATATGCCTTTAAAATATTGTATCCTTCTTTACTTAAATAAATTTCTATTGCTTTTACTATTTCTTTATCGTCATCACACACTAGTATATTGTACATAAGCTCACAATCCCTTCTATATGATTTCTGTATTACCATTTTATCATGATATCGACTACTTTTAAAGTGTTTATTTAATATTACACTCTACTCTTAATATATTTCTAAAATTAACAATTTTAGTATACAATAAATTTATTAAGAAATAATAGTGACTTTATTAATTATTTATTAATTATTTTATTTTTTAATGTTTAAAGATAATAGAAGAATATGAAAGATTTTATTATTTTTTGTGCTTAATTTGTCGTTTTTTGTCGTTTTATTTTCCTTGTATACTTTATAATTATATGTTATACTTTTATTATTAAATTAAAGAACGGAGGTGAGATTAATGGAGCAAGACGGTATAGCTCTTATATTAGCTAAATTAAATGAAATGGATACTAAATTTGATAATCTAAATGCTAAGGTTGATTTTCAGTATAAAACTTTAAATGACAAAATCGACAATGTATTTAATGTCTTAAGTGAGCGAATCGACAATGTCAATATAACTCTTAACAAAAAGATTGATGACGCAGTTGATTCTTTAACTAGAAGAATGGATTACAGAATAGATGACGCTTCTTATGCTTTGAATGATAAAATTGATATGGTTAATACTAATTTAACTAATTCTTTCCAAAAATTAGAATCTTATACAAAACAAAGCATCACTGAGATTAACAATTCTAGTATTTAATTTTCAGAAATTAAAGTGGCTTGCAAATGTAATTAGTCTTACTAATTATATCTGCAAGCCACTTTAAAATTTTATTATAATTTGATTTGAATAAATTTAGTGGGTATTATTTTCTTCTATCACTTTTTTCTTGCTCTTATATTCTATGTAATCAGTTATTAATAATTTTATAACAGCAATAATTGGTACTGATAAGAACATTCCCCAAAATCCAAAATATGCTCCTCCCAGTGCTACTGCAAAAATAACAAGTAATGGACTAATTTTTAATGAGTTTCCTAGAATTTTTGGATTTATTATGTTTGCATCTATTTGTTGTAGTATTGTTACAACAATAACCATTATTAATGCTTGCCAGAAGCCACCAGTTAAAAGAGTAATTAAAGTAGCTAATACTACTGCTATAATGGCTCCAAAATATGGAATCAAATTGAAAATACCAATCATAAATCCTAATAATATAGCATATTTAACTCCTAAAATCGACATTGCTATTGATGATATTATTCCTATTATAATTCCGTCTAATAATTGCCCTGCTAAAAAGCTAAAAAATATATTATTCGTTTTGTCAAAATATTTTGCCATATATGTATATGTATTTTCTTTTAAAGTGGCTCTTCCCAACTTCTTCAAGAATTCCATTATTTCTTTTCTTTCAAGCAATAAATATACAGAAACAATTATTGCTACAAAAAAGTCTAAGATTTTGCCTGCTACATTCATTACTCCTTTTGCATATTCAGTAAGTCTGTCAATATTTATGTATTGTTTTATATCTATATTTTTTACTGATTCAATTATATCCATTACAATTTCACTTTTTAATATAGAATCTTCTGGTAGATTTTCTATATTTGTTGTTAATTCATTGTAATACCCTTGAATATTGCTAATCAAATCTATTATACTGGTTGATATAATTGGAAGCAAATAATTTATTGCAATAACTAACACAATAATTACAATTAAATACACAGTTAGAACAGATAATCCTCGTGCTCTCTTCTTAACAAATTTCAGCTTTTTTGCTTTTTTGTATGTAGCCTCTACTTTTCTGCATGGTATATATAACAAGTAAGCAATAAGCAAGCCCATTCCAAACGGCATTAAAACATCTAACAAGTTACCTATCCAATTTCCGATTGCAGAGAAATTGTCCAAAGTCTTATATACCAAAATAATTGCAACTGCAAACAGAAACCAATATAACCATTTGGTTATTTTCTTTTTGTTATCATTTTCCATTAATATTTCCTCACATTTTGTTATTGAACTATAATATTTCTTTTCTATAGCATCAACTATTTCTATATGTACTATCTTGACATACAAGCTAATACACTATTTTAAATCCATCTCTAATCCTACAGGGCAATGGTCACTACCCATAACATCAGAATATATATAACTTTCTTTTATTTTGCTTTCTAAAGCTTTTGACACTATAAAATAGTCTATTCTCCAGCCTGCATTTTTTTCTCTAGCTTTAAACATATATGACCACCATGTGTATATATCCGTTTTATCTGGATATAAAAATCTAAATGTGTCTACAAAGCCCGAGTCCAAAAGTGCTGTCATTTTTTCTCTTTCTTCATCTGTAAAACCTGCATTTCTTCTATTTGTTTTTGGATTTTTTAAATCTATTTCTTTATGAGCAACATTTAAATCCCCACACATAATTACAGGTTTTGTTTCATTTAATTTGAGTAAATATTTTCTAAATTCATCTTCCCATATCATTCTATAATCTAATCTTGCTAGTTCCCTTTTTGAATTAGGAGTATAACAATTTACCATATAGAATTCATCAAACTCAAGCGTAATTACCCTACCTTCTTTATCATGCTCTTCTATTCCAATTCCATATGTAACTTTATTAGGCTTTATTTTCGTAAAAACTGCAGTTCCAGAATACCCTTTTTTCTCAGCACTATTCCAATATGAATTATATTCTTTGAATATACTACTTATGTTTTCATCTATTTGGTCTTCTTGCATTTTGGTCTCTTGAATGCAGAAAATATCTGCATCTACTTCATTAAAGAAATCTGCAAACCCTTTATTTATTACTGCTCTTAATCCATTTACATTCCATGATACTAATTTCATATTTAACCATAATCCTTTCTTTCTATATTAACATATAAAAGGAGATAGTCTCCCATCTCCTTCCATTGTAATTGCTTTTTAATTTTTTTGATAATACTCTTTAGTAAACTAAAGTGTAAATATTATCTTTTTATAAAGAGTTAAAGTAAACATTTCCACCAATTATTTCTCCTGAATGGTACCCAGCTGCTCTAAATGATAAATAATTATGATTTCTTTTACCATTTAATGCATCTAAAACTGCTTGTTTAACATATGATGGATAGTTACCATTTAATCTTTTTTTCCAATGATTATCTATAGAATAACAGAATTGGCTAGGCGCCTTATATTGGCTTAGTGGGTCTGAACCATATTTTTTCCAGCTACTACTTTGAGTTCTGTTACATGCTGTTGTTATAACTGCTAATGCTCCTGTATAACTTGAGCTACATTCTTGTGCAGTTATAGCACATAATAAATCTATTTCACTGTCTGAATATGTCCATTTTCCACCATTATAAGTAGTTCTTGAACCACTTCTTGTTGTAACCTGTTTTGTTCTAATTTCTACAATTTTATCAACTGGCTCTTTAATAACTTTTGATGAAATTTTAGTTTTTTCAATTTCTTCGTCATTTTGATATTTTACTTTATAAGTTACTTCTCTTATTCCATTTTCACCTTGTTGAACAACTTTATCTTGTTTTGTTCCGCTTCCTGTTGTTACATCTCTAGTAATTGTTTCATAAGGTATTGATTCTTTTTCTACAACAATTTTTTCTGTTATTGTAGAATAATTGTTTAGAATTTCTTCTGTTGTTACATCAGAAGATTTTTCTACTTTTTCAGACACCTCAACATTTTCTGTTTCTTTTGATATTATTATTGTATTGTTGTCTGATAATTCTTCACTTGTATCTGGTGTTACTTTTTCATCCTCTAATAATACAATGTGATTTTCGCTTAAAATATCTTTGACACTTGTCTTAGTAGTTAAAACATTCATCTCGTATCCACTAGATGAAACTATTTTAACATTGTTTACCTTGACATTTCCTGCCATTACGCCAACACTTAGTAAGAAAATAAGTATAATACTAATACATACAATCTTTCTCAGCGATATAGACGCTTTATCATTATTTTTCATACGAAATTTGTTCCCTCCTTTAAAAGCAACACAATTATTATACCATATTTATTCATCTCTGTCAAATTTTGGGTTAATCTCCAAAAGTATTGGTATAGCAATGTTCTATATTTTTTCCATATATTTCAAAAAACTTAAAATACGCTATACTACTATTATATGCTGCTTGTACAAAAAATATTACTAAAAAATTCATAAAATTTACATATATTCTTCATATTAGTTGTATAATATTTAATAATATGATAATATATTTGTATAATTATTAAAAGGAGGAAGTAAATTATGTGGTTATGGATTATATTAGCAATAGTTGTAGTAATTGTTATTGCTTTAATTGCTATATACAATAGTTTAGTTACACTAAGACTAAGAGTTAAAAACGCATGGAGCCAAATAGATGTCCAATTACAAAGAAGATTTGATTTGATTCCAAATTTAGTTGAAACCGTAAAAGGATATATGGAACATGAAGCTGATGTTTTAACTAGGGTTACAGATTTACGCTCTTCATGGGCAGATGCAAAAACTGTTGATGAAAAAGCAAAAATAGACAATCAATTATCTGAATCTTTGAAAACAATCATGGCAGTTGCTGAGAATTATCCAGATTTAAAAGCAAATCAAAACTTTTCTGAACTACAGACCGAATTAACTAATACAGAAAACAAAATATCTTACTCTAGACAATTCTATAATGACACTGTAACAAGATATAACACAAAACTAGAAGTTTTCCCTTCAAATGTAATTGCTTCAATGTTCCATTTTAATGCAGAACAATTATTTGAAGTAGATACACCTGAAGCTAAAAAGAATGTAAATGTTGATTTTAGTAAATAGTGGCAGGGAGTTTTTTATGTACGAGGATATACGAAATAATAAAATAAAAACAGGAGTTATAGTAGGAATATTTTTAGTAGTAATTACATTGATTGTATATTATATTTGTATGGCATTTGATTTGGGATATATATCAATTTTTATTGCAGTTATATTTTCTATTGCTACATCTTGGGCCTCTTATTATTACAGCGATAAAATTGTACTTTCTATTAACAGAGCCCACGAAGCAAGCCCAGAGCAATATGCTAAATTAAATAATATCTTGGACGGATTAATGGTTTCTTCTGGTTTAGAACATAGACCTAGATTATATGTAGTTGACGATGCACAACCAAATGCATTTGCAACAGGTAGGAACCCAGAAAATGCTGTTATTTGTGTTACTACAGGTCTTTTGGAAAAAATGGATTATTATGAACTAGAAGGTGTTGTTGCACACGAATTATCACATATCAAAAATTATGATATACGCTTATCTGCTGTAGTCAGTATAATGGTTGGATTTATTGTAATATTAGCAGACTGGGTAAGCAGAGCTTTATTTTGGGGAGTTGGAGATAGCGATGATGATTCAAATGGAAATCCAATCCTAATGTTAATTGGATTAATTTGTTTAATTTTGGCTCCAATATTTGGTCAGTTAATGAAACTTGCTTTATCAAGAAGAAGAGAATACTTGGCAGATGCCAGTGCAGTTGAGCTTACAAGAAATCCTGACGGATTAATTTCTGCATTGCAGAAGCTAGATAGTGATCCAAATGAGCTTAAAACTGCAAACAATTCTACTGCTCACATGTATATTGTAAGTCCTTTCAAAGCAAATGCAACTGACGGTAGAAAAAGAAAAACTAGCTTATTTTCTACACACCCTTCAATAGAAGATAGAATTGAAGCAATTAGAAATTTAAAATAAACTTTTTTATACAAGAATCTTAAATATCCTACATGCATTTTCGTAAGTAATTCGTGCAATTTCTTCAGGATCCATATCTTTTACCTCTGCTATTTTATTTGCAATATATTTTACATTTCTGGAATCATTTCTTTTTCCTCTATTAGGCTCTGGTGAAAGATATGGACTATCTGTTTCTATTAATATTCTATCTAGTGGGCACATTTCTATTATTTCATTTGCATTTTTTGAATTCTTAAATGTTACTGGTCCTGCAAATGAAATATAAAACCCTAACTTTAATCCTTCTTTAACAAGTTCCCTATTTAATGGACAACAATGAAAAACTCCTTTATTTACAACATCATTTGTTTTTAATATTTCTAAAGTATCCGTTACCGCTTCTCGCGTATGAATAACTATAGGCAAATTCATAGAATTTGCTAATGCTATTTGCTCTATAAAAGCTTCTCTTTGCAAGTCTTTATTTTCTTTATTCCAATAGTAATCTAACCCTATTTCTCCTATTGCAACTATTTTTTTACTATTTATTTTGCTACTTACAAATTGCTTTAATTCTACCAATTGCTCGGTTAATTCTTCTTCATTTTCAGGAATATCATTTGGAGAAATTCCTGATATTGTATACATCCAATCATACTTTTTTGCAATCTCTAGAGCATATTTTGAAGATTCTAAACTATAACCTGCATTAACTAATTTTGTAACTCCAGATTCATAAATTTGTTCTATTAAACTTTCTCTATCTTCGTTAAATTTTTCATCATTATAATGTGCATGCGAATCAAACAATTCCATTTCCCTACACTCTCTTTCTTCAAAATTTATTTAAAAACCTCTAATAGATATTAGAGGTTTTTATTCAAATACAGCTACAGCACTTGCAACTGCGTAATCTTTAATGTGAGATATGCTTATATCTATATCTTTTAAATTAATATCCGCAGTTTTTTTTATATTTTTAACCAGGTTTTCCACATTTATTTCAGGTTTTCCACTTTCTATGTTTATTACTTCTATATTTCTCCACAACGCATCACTTCTTCCCTCAATAAATTGTGAAATAGCTTTAAAAACCGCTTCCTTTACAGCAAATCTTGCAGCAAAATGTTGATACTTCATTACTGGGGATTTGTTGCAATATTCAATTTCATTTTCTGTAAATATTTTATTTAAAAACTGTTCTCCGGATTCTTCAATAGCATTTTTTATTCTTTCTACTTCTATTATATCTATCCCTGTTGTGATTTTCATTATTCCTCCTGCTTAACAATTGTTACTATATAATGGTTTATATGAGATATCAAATCTCATTTCAAGCTAGCATAAATGATTGTAAGTATATTTATTATTAGAATAGTTATAACTACAACTCTAGTTATTCTATTATTTTTACTTAATTGCTCAACATTATGTTTTTTATAAGTTACATCATATTCTGTTTTTAATTTTGAATACATGGATTCTATTTCAAAATTTTCTTTCCAGTTTTTCTCCATTCTTCTTGCAAATTCTTCACTGGTTAAATCTTGTATCCATAATTTTTTTGTAAAATCTATTAAACCATTTTCTGCATTCTTAAATGCTACCTTAAATTCATAAT
>CALXZF010000160.1 GCA_944393165.1 uncultured Clostridia bacterium | reverse complement strand
GGAGACGATATTAAAATGAAATTAAATATAGTTTTGGTAGAACCAGAGATTCCACAAAATACAGGAAATATAGCAAGAACCTGTGCAGCTTTAGGAGCAAAGCTACATTTAGTGTATCCACTAGGTTTTAGCATATCAGAAAAAGCAGTGAAAAGGGCAGGACTAGATTATTGGGATAAGCTAGAAATAGAAGAGCATTTATCATTTGCAAAATTTTTGGAAAAGTATAAACCAGAAAATCACAACATGTTTTTTGTTACAACAAAAGGCAAACATGTATATGATGAGCCAAATTATGGAGAAATGGACGAAGTATTTGCTTTATTTGGCAAAGAAACCAAAGGTCTTCCAGAAGATGTTTTACTAAAATATATAGATAAAACAATTAGAATACCAATGAGACCAACATTAAGGTCTTTAAACTTAGCAAATTCAGTTGCAATTGTTGCAGATGATATCGTAAGACAACAAAAGTTTTGCGGACTAGAAGAAATTAGTAGCTATTTTGACAGTTCGCTTAATTAAAATGTACAGGGATGTATATGAAATGATTAAACTAGTTATTTGAGATAACTAACTTAAGTTTACTAAATTAAAAAGGTATATGGATTTACCAATTAATCCAAATATATAAAGTGAGGAATGTAATAAGTTATGAAAAAACCAGAATTATTGGCACCAGCAGGCTCTTTTGAAAAGGCAAAAACAGCTTTTATGTATGGAGCAGATGCGGTATATTGCGGAACAGGAAGCTTGTCTCTAAGAAGTAGAGCAGAAGTAGATGATAATGATTTAGCAAGAACAATAGAATATGCTCATAGCATTGGCAAAAAAGTTTATGCTGCAATAAATATATATGCATGGGACGAGTATTATGAAGAAATAAAAAAACAAGCTAAAATGCTAAATGATATAAAAGTAGACGGAATTATAGCTTCAGACGGCGGAGTAATAGAAATTTTGAAGGAATATGCACCAGATGTGGATATCCATATTAGTACACAAGCAAATACTGTAAGTTATCACTCTGCGAATTTTTGGTACAAAAATGGAGCGAAAAGAGTCATACTAGGCAGAGAAATGAATAAAGAGCAAATAAAAGAAATTATGGAAAATAAACCAAAAGATTTAGAGGTTGAAATGTTTATACATGGAGCTATTTGTTTTGGATATTCAGGAAGATGTTTTTTAAGTGATTTCTTGGCTTCAAGAAGTGCAAATTTAGGAGATTGTGCACAAAGCTGTAGGTGGGCATATAATGTTTATGTAGAAGAACATAATAAACCGGGAAATCTTATGCCTGTAGAACATGACGAAAAAGGAACTTACATATTTTCTTCAAAGGATTTATGCTTAATTAAAGAAATTCCAGAAATAATTGAAATGGGAATAGACAGTTTAAAAATAGAGGGAAGATTAAAAACAGAATATTATTTAGCAAGTGTAGTTAATAGCTACAGAAATGCAATAGATGATTATTTAAAAGATCCAGATTCTTATGATTATACAAAATACTTAAAAGAATTAGAAAAAACTAAAACAAGAGGGCTTACAACATTTTATTTTAATGATAGAAATAACAAAGATTTTCAAGAGTATGATGGAAAACAGTATAATCCAGATTACGAATTTGGTGGAAAAATATTAGAATACAATAAAGACAAATCTATTATAGAAATTAGAAACAAATTAATAGTAGGAGACACTTTAGAAATATTAATACCAGATAGTATAACTCCACATGAGTTTAAAATAGAAAAACTATGGGATACAGAAACTGATGAAGAAGTAGGATTTGTAAATCCAGGAAAAGCAGGACAGAGCATAAAGATGCATCTTCCTATAGAATGTAAAAATGGTTGGATATTAAGGAGAAAGAAAATTTAAACTTTCTCCAATTTTCCTGCTATAATAAATCCTAAAATTAATAACAAAATAGAAATAATGCCTGTAAAGTCAAACGCAATAGGAGAATAAAGCACAAAAATACTTCCTAAAGTAAAACCAATTATAGAATAATATGTCTGCATATAAAAATGCTTTAAAAGGAATCTTATTATAAATAAGAAAAATATACATCCTATAACTAACCCAATCCCCATTGGGATTAATATTGCTAAATTCAAACTAGCAATTGCATTTATATATACATGATAAATACCAACACACATTAATATTAATGTGTTGCTCACTCCAGGAACAACAACACCTACCGACATCAAAAATCCAGATAAAACCAAAAAGCCTGTAGAAAATCCATTTACATCACTAAAATTGTAATTGTTTTCTAAAATAACTAATAAATATCCTAAAACAAAAGCACCAATTGTAAATAAAAGATAACGCATGCGAAAAGTATGTTCGTTATTTACTTTTTTTATTAATACAGGAATGCTTCCTAAAATAAGCCCAATAAAGCAAAAGCTGGTCTGGACTGGAAACATATTAAATAAAGATTTTAATATGTTTCCAAATAAAAAAACACCAATCATTCCACCAAGAGCAAGTGGGCATAAAAATGAAAAGTTTTTCTTGAAATCTTTAAATAAATTAAAAATTGAGTCAACAAGTTTGTCATATATTCCTATAATAACACAAATTACTCCACTGCTGATACCTGGCAAAATAGCACCAGAGCCAAGCAGTATTCCTATAAAAAAGTTTTGGAGTTTATTCAAAAAAATCACCTATAAATAAATATGAAAAAATAAAGAAGATTAGAACAATATTTTTTCATATTATAAAAAAATACCGGTCATGCACTTTTGAAATCCTTAAACATATAATTTATGTATAAGGAAAATGGAGGTGCATTTATGTTTACAACATTATGTGGTGTAGGGGCAATAACCTTTATAGAATTTTTAAAATCAGCAGTATTTTTGCTAGGATATATATCAAATAATAATCTATTTCCAGAGCCATTGTCACCAGAGGAAGAAAAAGAGTATCTTGAGCAAATGAAAAATGGGGATGAAGAAGCGAGGAACATATTAATAGAAAGGAACCTAAGATTAGTTGCACATATTTGTAAAAAATATACAACTGCAAAAGCTGAGCAAGATGATTTGATTTCAATAGGAACAATAGGATTAATTAAGGGGATAAATAGCTTTGAAGCTTCGAAAGGAGTAAGACTTGCCACATATGTTGCTAGATGCATAGATAATGAGATTTTGATGTATTTAAGAAGTGCCAAAAAATTAAATGCAGAAGTATATTTAGAAGACCCAATTGGTAAAGACAAAGACGATAATACAGTAACACTTCAAGAGGTTCTAGAAAATGACGAAAGAAGCATTGAAGATGAAGTTGATTTGAAGTTTAAAATTAAAAAGTTATATCAAAAAATGAAAGATGTATTAAAAGATAGAGAAAAATCAATAATAGAATTAAGATTTGGGTTAAAAGGAAATAAGCCAAAAACTCAGCATGAAATAGCAGAAATGATGGGGATTTCTAGGAGTTATGTATCAAGGATAGAAACAAAAGCAATAGGAAAATTGTCAAAAGAATTTAAAGAAATATGATTGTAAAAAAGAAATAGATATGTTAAAATATATCCATAAAACCCAAATATTAAAGAAGGAATAAGAAATGTACAACAAATATATTTTTATAAATAATAATAGAAGAAAAAA
>CALXZF010000159.1 GCA_944393165.1 uncultured Clostridia bacterium | reverse complement strand
CATTCTTTTAGTCAATTCGCACATTGCTTTTAATTGTATTGCTTTTACTTTGCCTATTCCTTTAATCTTCATAAAATCTTCTAATGATAGATCTTGTAAAAACCTTAAATTCTTGTCCCCATTTTTTTCAAGTGCTAATATTTTTTGTGCAATACTTACACTGCTTTCATCTCTTGTACCAGTTTTTATAATTATTGCTATTAATTCTGCATTTGACAATGCTTTTTCACCATACATTTCTAATTTTTCGTATGGTCTTTCCGAAATAGGAAGCTCTTTCATTTTCATATATATCATCCTTTCTAAAAGCCCCCTACATCTTTAAAAGATTTTAAATTTATACTTTTTTATATATAAATATAGCAAGTATCATTCCAATAATGCTCGCAATATTTAATTTAAACATAAGACCAAAAGTTATTGTTATAACTTGTAAATCCAATGTTATTGGATTTGAAATTCCAAACTCTTCTCCATATGATAGCCACCATAGGAAATCAACATTTGATGCAAGCTCGCCAAGTAATCCTCCTACTACAATACCACATAATATAAATAGTATTAAAATCCATATATTTTTTTCTCTTGTTGCCATATTTATTATATCCTCCTCTTTTGCTTATATTCAATATTTTATACTTATGTATTATATCTTGTATATCGATTTTTTTCAAGATTTACAGGAAAGTTTTTCTATTTATTTTTTCTTAATATTGTGTTACAATATTTTTATCTAAAATGTATTTAATTTTATTAGTTTTTATGATATACTAGTAGTTACATTTTTTTATTATGCAAAATATAATATTATAACTAGATTATTAAAAGTTATTGGAGGACTTTTTAATGAAATTTGAAAAACTCAATGAAAACAAAATAAGGATTACTTTATCAATGCATGATTTAGAGGAAAAGGATATAAATTTCCATGATTTTATGTCCAATTCTATAGAAAGCCAAGATTTGTTTTTAGATATGCTTAAAGAAGCTGAAGAGAAAATCGGTTTTAAAACTAGAGATTGTAAAATAAAAATAGAAGCTTTAGCAATGACAGAAGAAGACTTTGTACTTACAATTACAAAAGTTGCTTCTAACACTACCAAAAAGCTTTTGCAAGCTTACCCAAAGAAAAAGCCAAAAGCTAAAAGGAAGGTGGCTCGCACGGATACATCTTATTTAATTTATAAATTCATCACTTTTGACGATTATTGTAATTTTATTGAATTTCTTGTACATAATAAACTTACAGATTCTACTAAAGTAGCTGATAAAATTTATGTTTATTTATGCAATGATTCATATTATTTAGTATTACATAATTTAAGTGAGGAATATGGAAATATGACCAAATTTTATTCTGGAATTACTGAATTTGGTTCATATGTAGAAAACCCAGATTTATATATTAGTAGATTAAATGAATCAGGAAAATTGTTTATTAAAAATAATGCACTTAAGAAAAGTTTTCCTCATTTTTTGAAAAGTCAAACAATAGAACAAAAATTAAATGATTAAATCAAATTTGATTAAAAATAAATTTTAAACTAAATAATTAACAAACAACGAGAGTAATTTTTATAAATTTTACTCTCGTTTAATCATTATCATATCTAGTTTGAATTACAATTTTCAGTCTATGCATTATTAATACACATAGTTTTGTGGATTATATGTAATCCCATTTTTCCTTACTTCGAAATGCAAATGGTTTCCTGTTGAATTTCCAGTTGACCCTACTTTAGCAATTACTTCTCCTTGGCTTACAGTTTGACCTGCTGAAACTAGAAGTGAACTGCAGTGAGCATATACTGTAACTACTCCATTTCCATGAGATATAATAACATAGTTTCCAAAGCCGTCATTTGCATTTCCAGAATATGTAACTGTTCCAGCTGCTGCAGCTTTTATAGAAGTACCATATGGAGCCGATATATCCAGTCCTGCATGTGTGTGGTCTCTAACACTATCATTACTTCCATATCTAGAAGTTATTACTCCAGACACCGGATTTATTAAACTAATTCCCAAGCTCACATTTGAATATGATCTACCTGTACTATAATTAGATGCTGGTGCAGAAGAATATGTAACTGTTTGAACCACAACTTTTTTCTCATATAATTTAGATACACATTTTTCAACATCAGTAAATTTTTCTAATTTTTTGCTATATTTTTCTACTATTCCTAAATCATCTTGATTTGCACTATCTTTTTCTTCCAAATCATCAATTACTTTTTCAGCATCTTTAAATGATGCTAAATAGAATTTTTCTTCTTTATCTTCAGTTATTGCATAATATTTATAATATGGTGTTCCGTTTTCAGTAACTTTAGCGTATATTTCGTCATCGTTTGTTTGGACATCTTTTTTTAATAAGCATAACTCGTATGTTGGCATTGCATCAATTTGAATGAACGCGATATTTTCTTCTTCATTTTCTGCTGTATACTCATTTATTCTACCTTGTAATTCACTTTTGTTTGATGTATAGCCAATCACTTCCCCATTTAAGCTTACCTCGTAAGTTGGGTTGTAAAATAATACTACTAATCCTATTAGAACTATTGCAGATAGAAACATTAGAATTAATAGTTTTATTGATTTTCTTGTAGTTATTGCTACTTTTCTTAAAATATTAATGTTAAACATTCCTTTCCCTAGGCACAATTTCTTAGTTTAAGTTAAAATACGAAATTGTACTGCCAAAATTTTAACACTAGTATTGTATATTAAATATATATTTTAAAAAATTTTAAAATTTGTTTAAAATCTTTGTATATCTTAATTTTATTTCTAAAATCTTTAATTTGCTTTCAATTTCTTCATTTTTCTAAGAATTCTATTGTACATCAGTCTTTACAGTCTGTATTTCCGTAACAGTTGCAGGTTGTGCTGGTTTATAATACCCCTTTGCTTGAGCTGTTTTAAAAAGCTCATATTGAAAACTCTCATCATTATTTCTGATTTGTTGAAGAGTTTGTCTTAATTGCATGTTTTCCGCTTCTGATATTGCTGTTTGATATGAACCTAAGCTAGCTTTAACACCTGCCAAAATATCATTTACCATTGTTTTTTCATCCATGAAATCTACCTCCATAATTTAATTATTCAAGAATTTAATTATTTAAGAAAGACATTAATTTTTGTTTAGTATTTAGACTATCTTGAGCAGCTTTAGTAAACATTTGCTTTATTTGTGGATCTACTGCTTGAGATGCGTATGCATTTAACTTTTGATAAGAAGTCTCGTGTGAACCTATAAAATGTCTTAAATTTTGTAATTCTACTTGACTAAGATTTGCCATTTTCAATCATTCCTTGTACAATAAATTTAGGTTTTTAATTAGGTTATACCTATAAACCGATTTGATTTTTACTATATTATTATGGATAGATTTTGAAATTTTATACAAATTTTTTAACAATTTTTTTTAAGAGCGTCCCTTTTGTTTACGCTTATATAATTTCTAAATTGGCAAATTTAGCCATTAGTCTCTTGTGACCAGCTTTATCAAAAGAAATATCTAACTTATAGTCTTCTCCTTCTTCTTCAATTTTATTAATCGTTCCTTCTCCAAATTTCTTGTGGTATATTCGCTGTCCTTCTTTATACTTAGATATATCAAACTCATTATTTGCTTTTTTAGCACTTAAAGAATTTAAGAAGCTTTCTGCTGTTTTAAATTGGAAACCGCCACTATTTTTCGTTCCAGTCGTATTATATGAATAAGTATTTCCAGCTGATGAAGCTGCCACATTAAAGTTTGTTCTGCTTTGTTCAGTATCAAATTTGTACGATTTAGTTTTTAGGCTCGTTCCATATTCCCATTTATATGGGCTATCACTAAATTCATTACTTCCACTACTTTCTAGTTCATCGAATCCTTCTAAAAGTTCTTCTGGAATTTCATTTACAAATCTAGAAACAGCATTATAACTGGTTGAACCAAAGATTGTCCTCTTCTTTGAGCATGTTAAATATAAATATTGTTTAGCTCTTGTAATTCCAACATAGAATAATCTTCTTTCTTCTTCTAATTCTTTAGGTTCTCCTATTGACTTGTTTCCTGGAAAAATACCTTCTTCCATTCCAACTAAGAATACCACTGGAAACTCTAATCCTTTTGCACTATGTAATGTCATTAAAGTAACCGAATCCTCTTCGTCTTGCATTCCGTCAATATCACTACTTAATGTAATTCCTTCTAGGAAATCTGCTAAAGTATTCTCTGCTTCTTCTTCTTCAAATTCTATAGCAACTGTTAAAAACTCTTCCAAGTTTTGTATTCTTGTCTCTGCTTCTGTAGTATTTTCAAGTTCTAGTGCTTTTACATATCCTGTTTTATTCAATGTTTCTTTAATAAGCTCTGATATGTTAAGTTCTTCCATTTTACTTCTTAAGTATTCAATAGTTTCTACAAATTCTTGAGAATTTGCTTTTACTCTATTTAATCCATATTCATCAGCATGTTTTATAATATCAAACATTGAAAGTCCTGTTTTGTCAGAAATTTCTTGTATGTTGTCAATACTGGTTTTTCCTATTCCTCTTTTAGGCTCATTTATTATTCTTCTTAATGATATATTGTCAGACAAATTATATATTAATCTTAAATATGAAATTATATCTTTAATTTCTTTTCTTTCGTAGAATTTTAAACCACCAACAATTTTATATGGAATAGCTTCTCTTCTTAAAATTTCCTCTATTGCTCTTGATTGAGAGTTCATTCTATATAAAACAGTGAAATCTGAATATTTGAAATATTCTTCCCTTCTTAAATGATTAATCTCTTCTACTATGTACCTTCCTTCGTCATATTCATCATCAACTTTATGTATTATTGGTAAATGACCTTCTTCATTTTCTGTCCATAATTTTTTTTCATATTTATTTTCATTGTGTTTAATTACAGCATTTGCAGCCTTTAAGATGTTTCCAGTACATCTATAGTTTTGCTCTAATTTTATAATCTTCGTTCCTGGAAAATCTTTTTCGAAGTTTAGTATATTTGTAATATCTGCACCTCTAAAGCTGTAAATTCCTTGGTCATTATCTCCAACAACTGTAATATTCCCATGCTTAGATGCTAAAATAGTAACTAGTGTAAATTGTGCTTTGTTAGTATCCTGATACTCATCAACAAGAACATATTCAAATTTATTTGTATAATATTCTAATGCATCTTCATTTTCTGTAAGAATTTTAATAGTATAATTTATAATGTCATCGAAATCGATTGCATTATTTTCTTTTAATTTTTGTTGATATAGCTCATATATTCTTCCTATAACTTCTTTTCTATAATCTCCTGCATATTTTGTTTGATATGCTTTTGGTTCTAACATTTCATTTTTTCCATTACTAATTTCAGACAAAACACTTCTATCTGTGAACATTTTGTCATCGATTTTTAAAGTTTTCATGCATTCTTTCACAAGAGTTCTTTGATCAGCCGTATCAAATATTAAAAATGAATGGTCAAATCCAAGTCTATCTATATATTTTCTAAGTATTCGTACACAGATAGAATGGAATGTTCCAATCCACATATCCTTTCCTGCTTCACCAACTAACTTTTCTACCCTATCTTTCATTTCATTAGCTGCTTTATTTGTAAATGTAATGGCCAAAATACTCCATGGTTTTACATTTTTTTCAGCCATTAAATATGCTATTTTATGAGTTAAAACTTTTGTTTTACCACTTCCTGCTCCAGCTATTACTAAGCATGGTCCTTCTGTCTCTAGCACTGCCTCTTTTTGTTTATCATTTAATCCTTCTATTAAATCTTGCATTGTTCTTCTCCTTTATCTTTTTGCTTTCGTTATTATACACTAAAACAAACCAATGTTCAATACTATTGGTTTGTTTTTTCTTTCATATATTCATTGCAAAAACACCTATAATAAATCCTATCATGTTACCAATTGCAGACATTCTGCCTTTATACAACTTATTTGATTCTAGAGTCAACTCTCCTGAAACAATATAAATCATCGCACCTGCCGCAAATGCTAAACAAATAGATATGACTTCTTGTGAAATCCCTCCAACTATTGCTCCAAAGAAGGCTCCAATACCTGTTGTTATCCCTGATAAAACAACATAATAAATAACTTTTGAAATTTTCATTCCTCCATTTTTCATGGGTACTGCCATTGATATTCCTTCTGGTAGATTCTAAAGTAGACAGTTAGCTTTAATTTTTTCCTTCAATATTGTTTTTACATTCTTCTATTATTCTATCAAAATCAGAAATATAATTTTTATCTTGCTC
>CALXZF010000158.1 GCA_944393165.1 uncultured Clostridia bacterium | reverse complement strand
CTTGAAAGCTGAACTCTAATTTGATGATGTCTACCTGTATGCAAATCTATTTTTAAAACTGATAAATTATTTTCGTCATTATATTTTAAAACTGTATAATCTAATAGAGCTTGTTTGGCGTTTTTTGTGCCAGGTTTTACAACTCTACTCATATTTTTTTTTTTATTTTTTAGCAAATAGTCTTCTAAACTACCACATTTCTTTTCCATTTTTCCATTTACTACAACCAAGTATGTTTTTTTGAAGATTTTTTCTCTTACTTGTTCACTTAATCTTGCTGCTGCCTTAGATGTTTTTGCAAAAACCATAACTCCACCTACAGGCCTATCTAGTCTATGAATTAGTCCCAAATATACATTGCCTGGTTTATTATATTTTTCTTTAATATATTCTTTAATTATTGTTAGCATATCTATATTCCCAGTTTTATCTCCCTGCGAAGGAACATTTACTGGTTTTTCTACTACAATAATGTGATTATCTTCATATATTACTTTTAATTTTTGCATTTCTTACTCCTTTTTCATTTATATAGATTAAAGACTAGGAACACAATTCCTAGTCTCTAATGCTTACATAACAATGCGTAACCTACCTTTATCATTATACTATATTTAATCTTTTTATGCAAGCCCAATGCTTATTCTTCCCACCTTCCATAGATTCCGCATGGAAGTATCAATTTTGAATCAGTCATAGGAAGTCCTATTTCTCCATGAGAATATTTGCCTTTTTTCTTTATATTTAATCTAAGTATATTTTCAAGAACAGTACTTGAAATTCCTGTAGTATACGAATTAATTAAGAAAAATAGTGGCTTGTCCGATAAAACTTTTGAGCATAATTGGACTAAATCCGCAATATTTTCTTCAAATTTCCACACTTCTCCATTTGTTCCTCTTCCATAAGAAGGTGGATCCATTACTATTCCGTCGTATTTATTTCCTCTTCGAATTTCTCTATTTACAAACTTAACAACATCATCAACAATAAATCTAACTGGTCTATCTTTTAATCCAGATGCAATAATATTTTCTTTTGCCCATGTTGTCATCCCTTTAGAACTATCTACATGGCAAACTTGTGCACCAGCATAGCTACAAGCTACGCTCGCTCCACCTGTATATGCAAATAGGTTTAGTACTTTAATTTCTCTTTTTGCATTTTTTATTTTTGAAATCATCCAGTCCCAATTCACAGCTTGCTCTGGGAACAATCCTGTGTGTTTAAATCCCATTGGCTTTATATTAAATGTTAGTTCTTTATATTTTATTTGCCAATTTTCTGGCATTTTCTTATTATATTTCCAACCACCGCCACCAGATGAGCTTCTGTTATATCGTGCATTGGCAAGCTTCCATTTTTCTGGAAACGATTTATTTTTCCATATAATCTGTGGGTCAGGTCTAATTAATACAATATTGCCCCACCTTTCTAGCTTTTCTCCATTTGCCATATCTAATATTTCATAATCTTTCCAATTATTTGCTACAATCATTTTCTTCTCCTTTTACCTTTTTATAATCCTTCATTAAACTTTTGAAATTTTCTATATTCTTTTTATCTAAACAATGTATATTTTAAATTTTTATTGGAGTACTTAAGGTGGGGACCAGCAAATTTACAAACTGTTAAGCAAAGCTTCTACAGTTTGTATGTAGCTGGGGGCCGAAAATAAAAATTTAAAATATACATTGTTTAGATTTTATAACTAATTTCAAATCTTCGAAAGCACACTTACAAAACTTGAAATAAGCATAATATCTAATATCATAAATCCAACTGTTGCAGTAATTACTGTTGTCATTACTTTATGCTTTGTAATTTTTTCATACAACCAAATTAGTTTACTTTTCCCCTTTACGAATATCTTCTTGTCACTTGTTTTCCTTGTTTTATTATTTTTTAAATCTAAAACAATATCTTTTGCATACTCCATAGTATAAATTCCCCCTATCTATATACATATATTATATAGATATTCATTAATACATAAGTTTATTCATAATTTCGTACGCAATATTTTTTACTTTTTCTTTATTTTTATAGCTCTTCTTTAATTTTCTTTGCTAATTCTTCATTTATTCCTTTTATAGTACAAATTTCTTGTACATCAGCTTCTTTAATTTTCTTTATGCTACCAAATTTTTTTAATAATGCATGTTTCTTTACATCGCCAATTCCTTTTATTTCGTCCAAAGCAGATTTGGTTAATTCTTTTTCTCTTAGTTTTTTATGGTATCCTATTGCGGTATCATGCACAGAATCTTGGAACATTGTTATCAAATTAAATAATTTGTTTGAAATTTCAAGTTCTTCTCTTTCTGTATTCATAAGAGCCCTTGTAGAGTGTTTGTCGTCTTTTACCATTCCATAAATCGGTATGTTCAAAATACTTGCATCAAAATTTTCATCTTTTGCTTTATATTCTTTTTTTACTTCATCAATTGCTTCAAGTGCTGCTCTTATTTGAGTAATTCCACCGTCCACAAATATTACATCAGGTAGTTTTCCAAATCCTCCATTTGGGTTATCTATGGAATGTCTTAATCTTCTTTCTATTACTTCTTTCATGCATCTTGGGTCATCTTGTGAAAATACTGTTTTTATTCTAAATCTTCTTGCTAAGTTCTTTTTTATAACTCCGTCTTTCATAACTGACATTCCAGCAACCATATTAGTTCCAGATAAATTTGAAATATCGAAACATTCTATTTTTCTTGGTAATTTATCTAATTTCAATACATCTTTTAATTCTGTTAAAACTTCTAGCTTGTCTTTTTCTTTATTTTCTAGTGTAACTTTCGCATTATTCTCTGCCATTTCTACAAGTCTTAGTTTTTCGCCTTTTTGAGGTGTTTTTAATTCTACTTTTCTTCCTGCTTTTTTCGTAAATAGTTCTTGCAAAATTTCTTTATCATCAATTTCTTCTCTTAGCATTATTTTGTTTGGAAGAATTGGTCTATCCAAATAATATTGCTTAATGAAGCTTGATAAAATTTCTTTTGATTCTTCATCAACTAAATCATCTAAAAAGAAATGCTCTCTTCCAACCATTTTGCTCTTTCTTACGAAGAAAATTTCTACACATACTCTTGTTTTACTTCTTGCAAGTCCAATAACATCTATATCGTTTTCTGATATATTCGACACTTTCTGTTTTTCTGAAATTCTTTCTATTGCAATTAGTTTATCTCTTAAATATGCTGCTTTTTCATAATGCATATTTTGTGCAGCATCTTGCATTTCTTGCTTTATTTGTTTTGTTAGCTTGTCCGTTTTTCCTTCGAGCACATCTATTATTTCATCAATTTGCTTCATATAATCTTCTTTGGAAATATATCCCATACATGGCGCCATACTTTTTTTTATATGATAATTTAAACATGGTCTGTCTTTATATTTAAAACTTCTACATTGTCTTATTTTAAATTTAGATTTTATAAAGTCCACCATTTCCTTTGCTGCTCCAGCATTTGCATATGGGCCAAAATATTTTGCTCCGTCGTTTAAAATCCTTCTAGTAATGTATACATCTGGATATTCTGCTTTCACATTTACTTTTATATATGGATATGTTTTATCATCTTTTAAAAGCACATTAAATTTTGGCATATTTTTCTTTATAAGGTTACATTCAAGAATTAATGCTTCCGCTTCATTGTCTGTAACAATATATTCAAAATGGTCTATTAATGCAACCATGTTTTGTATTCTTTTGGTTTTATTAGTTTTCCTAAAATATTGCCTTACCCTGTTTTTTAGAGATATTGCTTTTCCTACATATATAATTTTATCATCTTTATCATGCATAATATATACACCTGGTTTGCCAGGTAATTTCTTTAACTCTTCTTCTATATTAAACATCTTTTCTCTTCCTTTATTTCATTAACATAAATATTATATCATATATTTTACATTTAAGGAACTTTTAATTCAAATTTCTTTCATCTGATATAATCACAAGCCCTCTATCAGTCTCTCTATGTTTTTTCTCCTGTTATATTTTCTAATTTCGTTAATCTCCAAATACCACAAATATGCAAGTATTATTACTATTGCTATATTGTGTATGTATAGTATTGCCACACTAGATATTGCAGTCAATATTATTAGTATCGTTTTAGATACCATATATGTAATTTTATAT
>CALXZF010000157.1 GCA_944393165.1 uncultured Clostridia bacterium | reverse complement strand
GGAATGGAATGTGATTTGAATTTGGTATTCTTAAAAAATTTTGTTAGGGAATCTCGCACACTTGTGAGGGCGCTGACAAAATTTCTTTTAGAATACCAATGAAAATCAGCTTGACCGACATATTCGACATACTTTTATAAAACATTTCTGCTTTTAGATAAAATAATAACTAGGCTATGAATTGTAACTCCTATTCTACAATTAACTCATCCTTATCATTAATATATGCTGATGTTTTAACTCTTTTTATTTCGCCAGGTTCTTTTTCAATTTCTTTCACTATGTCCGCAATTCGTATTTGTACCGCATCTATCTGCTCTGCTTCTATTATGGCATCTTTATTTCCCTTTGCTCCTGCATGAGCAAGTCCTCTTAATGTTCCAAGAATAACTATGTTTTCACTTGCTACTACTTCTGCCCCAGCATTTACATCGCCTATCACTACTAAGCTTCCGTCAAATTCCAATCTTTGTCCAGATCTTAAAGAGCCTTTATGGAATTTAGTTTCTGATGTTGCAACTTCTTTATAAAATGTTTTTTTAATTCCATGTAATCCCAAAACTTTTGGGCTATCAAAATCTATTTGAACATTAATAAATTTTTTAATTACTGATTGAATTTCATCCATTTCTTTATTTTTCAATACTTTTCCAATAATTAGAATTGGTGTTTTATCATCTTTATATAGATTTTTTAGTTCCAGAATTTTTTTCTTTAATGTAGAAATAATCTCTCTTTGCTCTGCGTTTTCGTCAATCTTTATTACTACTTGATTTTTCTTTATACTAATACTTATACAATTACTCATTATCCTCATTCCTTTTTGCGCCTAAAGCTTACAAAATTATTTGTTCATCTATTTTTTATCTAACACTTTCTACGCTAGATGTTGCGCTTTTATCTTCTGTTACTTTTTCTGAGTTCATTCCAAAGTATTCTTCCATTATTTCTTTAGCTACTGCTGCTGTATATCCTCCAGAGCCTGCTTTTTCAACAAATACAACAACTGCAATTTCTGGATTTTCATATGGTGCAAATCCAACAAACCAACCATGCGCCTCTCCGTCTACTCCTGTTTGTGCTGAACCAGTTTTTCCGGCTATGTCTATATCAAAATCGGCAAAAGTTGAATATGCTGTTCCTCCAGATTCGCTTGTAACTCCCTTCATACCAGCTCTTATAGCATCTAAATTTTCCTCTGAAACATCTAAATCTGCCTCGTTCTCATTTTCTGTGCCTATTGTCTGTTTTACATAGTTATCAATTTCTTCTTTTGATACTTCAGTTCCGTCTGGGTTAACTATTGATTTAATTAAAGTTACATCTACATTTTTTCCACCATTAGCTACCATGCTTACATATCTAGCCATTTGGATTGGTGTAAAGTTGTTATAACTCTGTCCTATTGCTGCAGATAAAGTATCTGAAATATACCAACCATTTCCAAGACTTTCCGCATATTCTTTAGATGCTACAGTTCCTCTTTCTTCACCTATTAATTCCACACCTGTTCTTTTGCCTAATCCATAGTACCCTGCATATTCTGCTATTGTATCTATTCCTAATCTATATCCTAAATCATAAAAGAAATAATTACAAGAGTATTTTATTGCTTGTGTAAGATTTAAATATCCATGTCCTACACCATAGCTTCTATAATACCAACATGCTTGTCTATCCCCATATGGATATATTCCATTATCATTAATAAGTGTTTTTGGAGTTATCTCTCCGGTGTCTAGCCCTGCTGTTGCAACTACCATTTTAAAAGTAGAACCTGGTGCGAAAGCACTGCTTATAGCTCTATTTAAATATTTTCCCGTAGTATCGTTTGCATCATATTCTTCTGCATATTTTGCTGGATTATAATCTGGATAGCTAGCCATTGCCAAAATTTCTCCACTATTAACATTCATAACTACAACTGCACCTGCATCTGCATCATGCTTTTCCCCATATTCCCCAGCAGCTATGTCTTTAATATTTTTCTCCAAAGCATCTTCAGCCACTTTTTGCAAATTTGCATCTATTGTAAGAACTACATCAGAACCTGCAACCGCTTCTTCTGAAATATATTCACTTGTAATTGCTCCGTCTACAGTCATGTCAACTTGCTTAGTTCCGTCCGTTCCTTTTAAGTATTCTTCAAACACTTTTTGTATTCCGTCTTTTCCTATTATATCATCATTTCTATAAGTATCTTTTCTTGTTTCATATTCTTGTTCATTTATTGCTCCCACATATCCAAGTACATGTGATGCTAAACTTCCTGATGTGTATGATACTATTGGCTCTGTAATAATATTCATTCCTGCTAGTTTTGAGTTTTGCTCCCTTAATTGTACTGCAGAAGTACTACTTATGTCTCTTGCAATTAAAACCGATTTTGTATTACTGTATCCATTTCTAGATATTTCATATCTTACTGCCATTATTTTTCTTGCTGTTTCTGGATCTTCTTCAGTAATTTCGTATTTGTCTTTCATTGCATTAAATGTCTGTTCCGCATTAAAATTTTCATCTATGTCATACTCATTTTTCCATGTTTTTTGTTCTTCTTCACTTTTCATTGTAAACTCATATGGGTCTACAGTAATAGGAAGATTATCTACAAATTCATCTTTATTTGACTCTAAAATTTCTATAAATTTCTTTATAGATTCATTTAATTCTTCATCACTTACTTTTGTACTATAAATCTCTACACTATATCCAGTCTCAGTTCTAACTAGCTCCACTCCAGTTCTATCTTTAATTGACCCTCTAGCAGCTCTTACGGCTGTTTCTCTAGTCAATCTAGAATTTGATGTTTCTCTATACTCTTCTCCATGCACTATTTGCAGATTAAATAGTTGTATAAGCAAAATAATTCCAGCTATGTATACTATTGTTGTAAGTATATTGTATCTAATTCTATCGCTTTGTCCTTTACTATCTTTCAATTACTCACCACCCATATATTAAAAATATCTTGTAAGTATATTCTTAGTTTTAAATATTTCCTCTAAAGTATGTCCCACTCTTTGAATTAGTGGATATATTACAATAGATATTAATAAATTGTATATTATTTCTATTAATAAAATTCTTATAAATCCTAATATTTCTATGTTCATTTCTAATGTTATTACATTGAAAATATAACAACCCACTTCATAAATAAATGTACTTCCAGCTATCATTAGCATTATAGTAATTCTGCTTTCTTTTGAAAAGTTTTTGTCAAGTCTTTCTCCTAATAGCCCTATAATTCCAAGCATAATACCAGATATTCCAATTTGTCTACCTATTATTATGTCTATAAAAAATCCAATAACAACCCCAAATACCAATCCAAGTTTTTTGCCTGCAAATAATCCAATAAATAATATGTAGATTATAAACAAATTTGGTTTTACATTAGAAATAGTAAACCATGTAAAAAAATTTGCTTGCAAAAAATATATTATTAAAAAAGCTATTATAAGCAAAATTACTGCAATTACTTTTTTCAAGTTTTTAATCTTCCTTTCGTTTGATATATTGCGGAATTATAATTTTATAATCATTCATTTACGCTATTGGTAATTACTAAGACAGTGTTTAATTTGTTAAAATCCACTGCTGTTTCGACTATTGCATATCTATCAGTTATGTTGCTAGTGTTCACAACTTCTGTAATTGTTCCAATATGGATTCCTTTTGGATATATTCCACCAATTCCAGATGTTTCTACACTATCTCCTTCTAGGACCACAGCATCTGTAGGAATAAAAGTTGCTCTTAAGCTCTTTTTGCTATCTAGAGTTCCCTGAACCACTATTGTATCTTCTGTTGTACTTATTGTACTAGTAACTGCTGAAGCTGTATCTACTATTGTTTGAACTTTTGCGTTATTTCTCGTTACTGAAATAACATGTCCTACTAATCCGCTATCTGCAATAACTGTCATGTCTGTTTTTATTCCATCATCTGAACCGACATTTATAACTATTGTGCTACTATAATTACTTATGTCTCTATTAATTACATCTGCTGGAATTGTACTAAAATCTTGATATTTATCTTTTAGATTAACATATTCCTTTAATGTATCGTTTTCCGCTTTTATTATTTCTAGTTCTCGTAATGATTGTTCTAATTCACTATTTTTAGTTTTTAACTCTTCGTTTTCTGCTTTTAGAGCATCCAAATCAGCAAAGAAACTATCATTGCCAGAAATTTTATTTTTTAAATATGTAAAACCATTTTGTATAGGCATTACAAAAATGTTGCATATATCTTGAATATATGAAACTTGGTTCAAATTACTATTTGTAAAAATAACCAATAAGATTATAATTATAATCGTTATTACAATTCCTATAACTCCATGTTTTTTATTTTTATACATATTTATAGATACTCTCCTTTCACAAGGCAGAAATCAGTCTAGATTTTCACTCTTTACTTTCTCTTTCTTGAGTTTATCAATACAGTCTTTAACCTTTCTAAATCCTCTAAAGTCTTTCCTGTTCCCTTTACTACACAATCTAGTGGGTCATCTGCTATATATACAGGCATTTCTGTCCTTTCTGCTATAAGCTTGTCCAAATTTTTAATTAAAGCACCTCCACCTGCTAATACTATTCCTTTTTCCATTATATCTGATGATAATTCTGGTGGTGTTCTTTCTAGAGTTTGTCTAATAATATCAACTATTTTATCAATTGATTCTTGAATTGCTTCTTGAACCTGACTTGATGTAATTGTCATTGTTTGAGGAAGACCTGTTGTTAAATCTCTTCCGCTTATTTCCATGCTCATTTCTGTAAGTAATGGCTTTGCGCAACCTATTTCTTTCTTAATTTCTTCTGCAGTTGTGTCTCCTATTGCAAGGTTCATTTCTCTTTTCACATAATTTATTATATCCTCATCTAGCTCGTCTCCGGCAATTCTAATTGAATTACTTACAACTACACCTCCAAGAGAGATAACAGCTACTTCTGTTGTTCCTCCTCCTATGTCTACAATTATATTTCCACTAGGTTCTGCAACTTCAAGCCCTGCACCTATTGCAGCAGCCATTGGCTCTTCTATTAAATAAACCTCTCTTGCTCCTGCTTGTAAAATAGCTTCTTCAACCGCTCTTTCTTCTACTTCCGTAATACCTGAAGGAACCCCTACCACAACTCTAGGTTTTCCTATATTGTATCTTTGACATATTTTATATATTATATTTTTTAGCATTAATTGTGTTGCTGTAAAATCTGCAATAACACCGTCTTTCATAGGTCTTATTGCCTTAATTTGTTCAGGAGTTCTACCGAAGCATTTCTTTTGCCTCATGTCCTGTTGCAAGTATTCTTTGTGCTTTTCTATCTATAGCTACTACTGATGGCTCATTTAAAACAATCCCTTTTCCTTTTAATGTTACAAGGATATTTGCTGTTCCCAAATCCATTCCAATATCCTTTGACCCTAAGCCAAATAATCTCATATTATAACCCCTCTCCAATATTAATAATTTTCTTTAAATAAAAAATGCTCTTAAATCCACAATCTCCAATAACTATGTGATCCAACAATTCAACTCCTACAATCTTTGATGCTTGTTCTAATCTGTCTGTGAAATCGAAATCATTTTTGCTTGGTGTTGGGTCTCCACTTGGATGATTATGTACTAAGATAATCTTTGGTGCTCCTAATTTGATAGCTTCTTGTAATACATCTTTTGGTTTTAATATTGCAGAATTGGTTCCTCCAAAACATACATCTACAATTTTTATAATTATATTTTTAGAATTAAGTATTATGACTTTTACAATTTCTCTTTTCTCAAATTTCATTTCATCTGTTAATAATTCAGCCACATCTTTAGGTGAATTTATTTGCACCTGATTCATATCCTATGGTTTATTAATTCTTTTAGTCAATTTGCACATTGCTTTTAATTTTATTTTTTTTACTTTTCCTATTGTTTTATTCTTTATAATATATTTT
>CALXZF010000156.1 GCA_944393165.1 uncultured Clostridia bacterium | reverse complement strand
ATTTTTACCACCAATAAATGCTTTTTTAGACCAATAAACTAGAATTAACAAAGCCAACCAACACCTAAATTTTGCCTTAGTATTCATCATCGTGTATTTACTACATAGGCAATAAAAAATAAACCATTCTGCTTTTGACCGAGGGAATGGTTTATCATTTTGTTCGGCAACACACTTTGTGTTTCTCATTTTCTATTCTTATTATACACAGATTTTTTATTTTTGTCAAACAAAATTTCTTTTTCCATATCCGAAAATCCCCTAAAATTTGACACAATACCACAAACTATAGTATAATTATCTCCGAAAATGAAAGAAAAACAAAAATGAAATATCTAATATATACGCTTAGGCATATAAAACATGTCTTTTTATTTTTCGGTCAAAAAATAAAAATGCATGAAATTCTATTAGGAGTAACCATAAAAATAAATGGTCCATAGATGCAATTAGTATAAAAAATTTATAAAATAATAATTGTATTTATAGGAGGAATAAAAAATGTGGATTCTTTTTGCAACAATAACTGTACTTCTATGGGGTACATCAGAAACAATATTCAAAAAAGTATCTACAAATGAAAGAAATAGTGTATTAAAATTAATATCATTTAATGGAATAATATTAGGAATATGTGCAGTAATATTTATGCTAATTACAAGAACTCAAGTTACATTAGACATGCTTATAACTTATTTGCCAGTGGCATTGATTTATATTGCTTCAATGTTTTGTACATACAAAGCAATGACATTAGTAAAAGTATCAATATTATCGCCACTTCAAAACTCATCATGCGCAATAACAACAATTCTATGTATTTTAATATTAAAGCAGGATGTGGGCATACCACAAATAATTGCTATTGCGGTAATAATTATCTGTATGATTTTATTATCTATAAACAAAGATGAAGTTCTAGCTATAGAATCAGGAAATAAAGAAGAAGATGCAAAAAATGCTAAAAGGTCATATATGCTTTACCTAAAAGGTATAGCTTTTGCATTGGGATATTGGTTCTTAGACGGTATAGGTTCATTTATGGATGATTATACATTAGAAGCTGATTTATCAGCAGAGCAAGTTATTATAGCATATTCATTAATATATTGCTTAGTGGGAATAATTGCCCTAATTGTACTTAAGATAAAAGATAGAGAATATAAAATATTCGATATTAAAAATAATAAATTAAAATTAATAGGAACTTTAGTAGAAACTGCAGGACAATATACATATATTTATGCATTTGCTTTTGGAGATGCAGCACTAGCATCACCATATATTGCAGCATATAGCATTGTAACAGTTTTATTATCTAGAATATTCTTAAAAGAAAAATTAAAGAAAAAACAATACGCATTAATAATACTAATATTATTAGGAATGATTACACTTTCATTTGAATGATAAAAAGCACAGCTATACAAGGCTGTGCTTTTGTGCATTAAAACAGAGAAATAATTTACAAGAACTAAAATACGCTCTTGCATGCTGATAGTACTAATGTTATACTTGCTAGTAGGGAGTGAGAGAGAAATGTATTTTAGTACCAAATTTCATATACCGGCAAGGCAAGTTGATTTTGTAAACATAAATCTTACCAAAGATAATAAGCTTTTTATTGATCCGTTAAAGATAAAAATTGGAGATACAGATTTTCATAAAGTTTGCTATTCAAGAATAGAAGGATTTGTAGAAGTATTAATTCAGTTAGCGAAAGAGAAGAAGTATAACAAGTTATTAGAGTATATTGATAATTTTTATGAAAGAAATGAAACTCGCTTAGGTTATTCTATTCGAAATATTCGAGGTAAGAGTTTTGGGCCGAATGGTGGGAAAAACTTAGTTAGTTCATTGTTTAAAGAAGATATTTTTAATCCGGGTTTTATTGAAGATATATATGATTTTCTTATTATGATTCCAAATATTGCAGAGGATAAAGTTTCGGATATAATTACTACTATAATTCTTCTCGATTTGGTAGATTATACACAAAAGCAATGCGGAATGTGGAAAATACCAACTAAAGAACTTAAAATTGCTAAATTATGCTGGAATCCTATACGAAAAGTGTGGGAAGAAAGAAGAGGACATCTACCAACTTATTTGAATAAACCAATTGTTCTTGTACCAAAAAGTTTTGTGGGAAAAAGTAATATATTTTCGTATAGAAATTTGTATAGAGATGTAATTATTCCTTTATATAAAGAACTAGAACTAAAAAAGAAAGATAGTAGATTTGTTGTGAGATACAAAAATGGAAGAGTTCATGTATTGGGCAACAAATTAAGAGAAGAGTATCCATGTACTAAATATGTTATACTAGATTTTATTAAAAAATATGATTCGCTCTATAGGCAATATAAGGATAAATGTTTGTCTCAAATTATTGACAAAGAGTTGAAGAAAAATTGATTTTATGATATAGTAGTAACGCAAAAAATGGTTTATAGGTAAAACCAATAAAAACCTAAATATATAAACAAGGATGATATAAAATGATAAATATAGCAGTATTAGGATATGGAACAGTCGGTTCAGGAGTAGTAGAATTATTAGAGCAAAACAAAGAAGTAGTAAGAAAAAATGCAAAAGAAGAAATTAATGTAAAGTATATTTTGGAAGTGAGAGATTTTAAAGGCGACAAATACGAAAGCAAAATCATAAAGGATTTTGATAAAATATTAAATGATAAAGAAATTAGTATTGTTGCCGAAGTAATTGGAGGAGCGACATATGCATATGAATACAGCAAAAAATTATTAGAAGCCGGTAAATGTGTAGTTACATCAAACAAGGAATTGGTGGCAGAAAAGGGTGCAGAATTGTTAGAAATCGCAAAAGAGCATAATACAAGATACTTATTTGAAGCATCTGTAGGTGGAGGAATACCAATTATACATCCATTATTACAATGCTTAGAAGCTAACAATGTTAATGAAATTATTGGTATAATGAATGGTACAACAAACTATATTTTAACAAAAATGATAAATGAAAATATTAGTTTCGAAACAGCACTAAAACAAGCTCAAGAACTTGGATATGCCGAAAGCAATCCAGATGCTGATGTAAAAGGATATGACACATGCAGAAAAATAAGTATTTTATCTTCTCTTGCATATGAAGAGAGAATTTATCCAGAAGACATATCTGTAAAAGGTATAGAGAATCTTACTTTAGAAGATGTGAAAAAAGCACAAGAAAAAGGATATGTAGTTAAATTAGTTGGATATTCGAAGAGATGTGATAATGGAAGTATTCAAATTTTTGTATCGCCATGTGCAATAAAAGAAGATAGCCCACTTGCAAATGTAAACGATGTATATAACGCGATTTTAGTAAATGGTGATATGGTTGGAAATGTAATGTTTTATGGAAAAGGTGCAGGAAAACTTCCAACAGCAAGTGCTGTTTGCTCGGATATAATAGAATGTGTTAACGCAAAATTAAATAGAGATATAGTTCTAAGAGAAAGCAGAGTTATAATAGAAAAACCAGAATTAAAGATTTTAGAAGGAACTGATTTGCCAATTTTAGAGGAAGCAGATTTTTAGAATAATTGCTATGGAAAATTCTGTGAGATACAGAAAATTTATACATTGCTTGATTTAATAATATCGAGAAATTAAAGTGTAATAACTAATTAGCTCAAATGGAGGGCAAAATGGAATTCGATGAAGAAAGAAAAGATGACAAAGAATATGTTTTAGAAATGGTTAGCAAACAGGGAAGTTTGCTGGATTTGGCTTCTGATAGACTAAAAAATGACAAAGAAGTGGTAATGACAGCAATTAAGCAAGACGGAAATGCTCTTGAATTTGCAAGTGATGCACTTAAAGATGATAAAGAAGTTGTATTAGAATCGATTAACAAGGTTGGGTGGACAGCCTGTTATGTAAGTCAAAGACTTGCAAATGACAAAGAAACAATGTTGGATGCAGTAAAGATAGACGGACAAGAGCTCTACTATGCTTCAGAGCAATTGCGAGATGATAGAGATGTGGTTTTAGAAGCAGTAAGCCATAAGGGACTAATTTTTAAATATGCTAGCAAAAGACTAAGAGCTGACAAAGAAATTGC
>CALXZF010000155.1 GCA_944393165.1 uncultured Clostridia bacterium | reverse complement strand
TAATAATTTTTCTATAACTAAATGTCCTAAAAATAAAGTCCATGTATTCTTTTTATTTTTATACATTACTTGCATTGCATCATAATCTTCATCACTACTATTTACCCAGTATTTCATTAAATTTATATTATCCATTTTGTCCTCCTTTAAAAAAATATTATTATAAAATTTTTTATTTTCAATTAACTGTAAACATATTATTAGTAGTTATATATATGATTTTTGCAAATAAATTAATAAAAACACTACATTTTGCTTTTGAACGGCAATGTAGTGTTTGTTACTATATACCTTCTATTGAAACTGCAAAACCGCCAACAAAAAAGTAATAGTTTGTTTTAAACTGGCTTGGTTGGGCTGGCTAGATTCGAACTAGCGCATGTTAGAGTCAAAGTCTAATGCCTTACCGCTTGGCTACAGCCCAGTATTTGTATATAACTTATTTTATAAAACTTTTTCCATTAATCATAGAATATATTTTTGATGGGGTGGAAGATGGGACTCGAACCCACGGTCTTCAGTGCCACAAACTGACGCGTTAACCAACTACGCTACATCCACCATCTTCAAGTAACTGCATTTACTATTTTACCCCATCTGTTCATTTTTGTCAACTATATTTTTGAAAATTATTCTACTTCTTCTGCCCAAATTATTAATCTGCCTCTAGTATCATCTGTACAAGTAGTTAATGAAATCTCCCTTTTTCCATTAGTATCTCTGTTCATATATGTTGAATCTCCAGTATCTGTTTCATATTTTTTAGTTATTACATATTCTACTTTTTCTCCTGAAGTATCTGTTATGTAAATTTTGTCACCTTTCTCTAGCCTCTTATTGTTTGAAAAGAAAGTTCCATCTTTATAATTATGACCTGCAAGTACTGTATTTCCAACTTCGTTTAATCCAATGTTGCTAGGATATAACATTACTATCCCAACATTCAAAGAGTTCAAACTTGCTTGATATTCTGGTATAATTGGGTATTTTACATCTGTTGCTGGAATTTCTATAGTTCCTATTACATCATATCCCATATATGTTACTCCAGTACCTCCCGAGCCACCCGTTGTTGTGTCTCCATATAAAGAGTTTAGGTCGATATTTGTATCTATATTATTAGCAGGTACATCTGTGGTATTTGTAACTGTATTTTGAGTAAACTGATTTTGAAACTGTTCAAAAGCCTCTGCTGACGCTTGTTCTCTACCATTTCTCTGAAACGCACTAATTCCAAAATATATTAGTAAGCCAAGGATAATTACTATAACTATTATTAAAATAACTGTTAAAGTTTTACTGTACCTATTACCAAACATATTATTTCCTCCCTTGTTTTAATTACCTACATATATATTATAGCACATTTTAAAATTATAATCTATACTTTATACGATTTTATCACCTAATTTTTTTCCACCTAATACATGGAAGTGAATATGCATAACTTCTTGTCCAGAATCTTTACCACAATTCACAATAACTCTAAATCCTTGTTTGTCAAATCCTTGCTCTTTTGCAATTTTATTTATCACTTGATAAATGTATGATATTAATTCATTATCTTCACTTGTCACATCAAGAAGTGTCTCAATATGTTTTTTAGGCACTACTAAAATGTGAATTGGTGCTGCCGGATTAACATCATTAAAAGCTATAACTTTTTCATCTTCATAAACAATAGTTGAAGGAATTTCTCTATTAATTATTTTACAAAAAACACAATCTTCCATTATTCTTTCCTCTTTTCTTTATTTTTATACTTTTTAATCTGTATTTTTTACAGATGTTCTGCCTTTTTGCTTTATCCCTCATGCTTTGTTCTGTCTCTTACTTTATATCTATATAGCGCTCCTACTGAATCATTTTTATCACACCTCTGTATGGTTGGTTCAAGGCTACTTATCGTTTTGAGGTCTGTCCCCCAGCGACAACTTTGTCGTTTTGAGGCCTGTCCCTTAGCGACAACTTTGTCGTTTTGAGGCCTGTCCCTTAGCGACAGCCAAATTATTCTAGGATAGCTTTTATTCTTCTTACTCCTGCTGAGCTTGATTCTTCTTTTTTGATTTTGAAGTGGCCAAGTTCTCCAGTATGGCTTACATGAGGGCCTCCGCAGATTTCTTTACTAAAGTCTCCTATTGTATATACTTTTACTCTGTCGCCATATTTATTTTCGAATAAGCCCATTGCTCCAGATTTTTTTGCTTCTTCTAATGACATTTCTTCACATGTCACTGGTAAGTCTCTTTTTATTTGTTCATTTACTATATCTTCTACTTGTTGTAATTGCTCTTTTGTCATTTTTTCTGGATGTGAAAAGTCGAATCTTAATCTTTCTGTTGTAATGTTAGAACCTTTTTGTTTTGCATGTTCTCCAAGTACAATTTGTAGTGCTTTATGTAGCAAGTGTGTTGCTGTATGATAGCTAATCGTTTTTTCATTTTGTTCTGCTAGTCCACCTTTAAATTTTTGGTCACTACCCATTCTTGATTTTTCTTGATGCTCTTTGAATAATTTTTCAAATTCAGAATTATCTATTTCAAATCCTTGCTCTGCTGCTAAATCTGCTGTAATTTCAGGTGGGAATCCATATGTTTCATATAGTTTAAATATAGTTTGTCCGTCAATAACATTTTTATTCTCTTGTTTTGCTTTATTTATTGCTTTTTCAAATTCTTTTTCTCCATGAGCAAGTGTTTTCATAAATTTATCTTTTTCTTCCACTATGACTTGCTTAATTATTTCTCTATTTTGTTCAAGTTCCGGATACATATTTTTTAAGTTTTCTATATTAAGGTCTATCAAATTTGTTAATTCATTTAAGTCTATTTGTAATTTGTTTAAATGTCTAGACATTCTTCTTATTAGCTTTCTTAAAACATATCCTCTGTCAATATTAGAAGGTCTTCCTCCGTCTGCGATTATCATCATACTTGCTCTTAGATGTTCTGCCACAATTCTTCTGCTTTCTATGCTATCTATTTTTGCTAATTCTTTTAATTTTGTCATTACTGGTTCAAAAAGTTCTGTGTCAAATGGTGTTTCTTTTCCTTCTAGAAGCATTGTCATTCTTTCTAATCCAAGTCCTGTGTCAACATTTCTTTGTTTTAGCTTTTCATATTTTCCGTCTTTAGTTTTGTAGTATTCCATAAATACATTATTCCAAATCTCAACATATTTACCACAGTTGCATGAAGGTTGGCAATCTGGTCCACATGCTGGTTTTCCAGTATCGTAAAACATTTCTGTATCTGTTCCACATG
>CALXZF010000154.1 GCA_944393165.1 uncultured Clostridia bacterium | reverse complement strand
CTTCAGGAACTTTTGCTTTGTACATTAAAAGTTTTATTGGATTTTGATAAATCAAATATTTTAACATGTTTTGATAATTTTCTATATATTTTGCTTTTACTCCCAGATACAGCGATTCTGCCTCTGTTTTTGCTTTTACTAAATTCATATTTCTTAATATTTTTTCATTATTTGTGTTTTCGTTTATTAACTCTACTACTTGCTCTCTATTATCACCAACTGCAATAATTAGGTTTAATTCCGCTTTTTCACTTGGTAGTATTTTTATTGTTTTGCGCATAGCAATAATAGGGTCTGTACTCATTTGAACTTTTCTTCCAAGTGGATTTGATTTTTCTACAGCAATCGGCAATTCCACATTTTGTCTTCCTATGAATTTTTCTTTATCTAATTCAAACTCTAATTCTCCTATTGTTTCATTTTCGGTGTATAAATTAACAGCCAAATACATATCCTTTTGATTTTCTTCTCTTGCTTTTCTTTTTGCAATAATTGTATTTGTGTCATCTAAAAATTCAAATGATAAAAACAAATTGTTAAATGCTTTGTGTGAGTAATCTTGTGCAAATCCAGAAAGTATAGGCTCTAAAACTGCATTAATTTCTATGGTCTCTTCAGTATTTCCCAAATTTTTAAGTTCTACCCTTCTTATTTCTACTGGGTCATTTGGTAACACAAATACTTTCGTAGTGGTTTCTATACCGCCGTCTTGTCTGTTAAATTTGCTTAATTCTGGTGAAAACGAAACTAAATATTTATCGGCTGGTGCTAAATAATTTCTCTGTCCAGAGCTCCAAATTCTTTTGGTTTTAATGTTCTTGAAAAAGAAATATATTCCTTGAGCTGAAGTATCTGTTCTTTTAAATCTATTTATTACAATATCTTTGTATGTGCTATACCCATTTCCTTTTTGATCGATTATTACAGAATAATCTTCATTTGAAATTACATTTATATGATTTAATTTATCATATGCTTTGTTATATTCTCTTACTGCATATGTTTCATAATCGATATTTTTTATTCTTTCTACCTTTTCTTTTTGTTCTTTTGTTATAATAACATTATCAGGCATTCTTTCTTCCAGCAAAACCTCCACAGCACCCATTTCTGGGTTTTCCATAAATCTTTTTTTTAAAATATTTTTATTAAATAACTTATCTATTGAAAGCAGTATTAGACCTTGATGATGTGCCATATATGTTTTAACAACAGCACATTTCTCTCCTGGTTTTAATCTATTTAGAGTATAATCTATTGATTCATAAAACCCATATTTATCATACATTCCTTCTTTTTCTAGCACTTTTAAATTGTCTATAGTGTCAAGTGGGCAATCATTTAAAGCCAGAATTGTTCCATATGAAGATACAACCATTTCATCTCCAAGTCCTCTTTTTAGTCCCAGCCATGGCACTCCAAACGCTTTGTATTGATAGTTGTTATTTAAATCTCTTAAATTAAATGCCGCTTCCGAAATTCCCCATGGAATATTCAATTTTTTTGCATATTCCATTCCAGACATTATTGCAAACTCACTGGATTCAGAAATTAAACTTCCTGGAAGTTTTGGAATATTTATATTTGGCATTAAATATTCAAATGCTGTTCCTGACCATGATATAAGGCCTTTGTATCTGTTTAAAATTGTAAGTACTCTACTTAAGTTATACCAGTGTTTTGCTGGAACATCTTTTTTTGCTATAGCAACCAGACTTGCTTGCCTTGCTTCAGAAGCTAATAAATCGTAATACGAAGGAGTCAAAGCATTTTCTTCAACATTGAATCCTATTGAAAAGATTCTATTTTCTTTGCTATATAAATGTGTAAAATCTGTGTTATTTATTAGATTATCGATTGTATCAATCATTAAGTTTATGGTTTCTATCATTTTCTCATTAGTTTTATTTTCTTCTTGTTTTATACTTGCATTAGCTAATTTTTCTCCATTACTTATGCTATTTTTTATTTCATGTTGTGTCTCATCTAGTAAATGTTTATTTTCGCAATCGTCCACAGTTTCTATAAGAAACTGTTTTAAAGTATATAAATATCCCACAAAATTTCCACTATCCACTGTTGAAACATATTTTGGAGAAAGTGGCTCCAGTGTTTTCAAATCATACCAATTATATAAATGCCCATTCCATTTTTGAAGCCTAGATATAGTTTCTATCATTTTATATAAAAGGTTAATTGTATCATTTAAATTCTCATATCCTAAATCATAACTTGCAGCCACTGCTAAAAGCCCTAATCCAATGTTTGTTGGAGATGTTCTATATACCACTTTTTCTTTTCTGTCTTCTTGATAATTATCTGGTGGTAAAAAATTTGATTTTTCAGTAATATTATCTTTAAAAAATTGCCAAGTTCTTTTACCTACCTCTAACAAATATTCTTTTTCTTGGCTATTTAAATAGTCTATAGCATAGGTATTTTCGTTCTTTCTACTAATATACATCATTACTCCTGGCGTAATAATCCATAATATTCCCAAAATCAAATAAAAGGGATTTACATATGCAAATATCAAAAAAATTATGCCTAAAGCCACATTCATCCACATGCTTTTATAATATGAAAACAAATCTGTTTTGGAGTTTTTTTCTGCTTCTTCTGCAGTCATCCATTCTAATAGATGCTTTTTGCTTTTACACATCCTATATATGCTTTTAACAACTGCTGCAGTTAGGTAATATGCTTTATCTGGCAGAGTGGCTATTTCTAAAACACCTCTTATAAAACTTGCTTTTATTCCAGATATTGATTTATAGAATGTTTTTTGCATACTCTCTCCGTCTTTTCTATATATAATTCTATTAACCAATTCTATTATTGAAGGAATTGTAAGAGATAAAATGGCGGTAGTAATTAAAGGCCACACTTTTATTTTTCCATATATATTTAAAACTCCCAAGAAAACTATTAATATTAGAGTAATAAGAGGATAAATACTTTTTACAATATTATTTAAAATTTTGTATTTTGACACTAGATTAAGAGGATTTTCTTTTATGCTACCGTCTCTGGTTTTTATCTTTTTAAATAACCACCTGGTAACTTGCATGTCTCCTCTTGTCCACCTTGCTCCTCTAGTTTTAAAACTTAAATATGATGTTGGATATCCGTCTAAAAGCACTATGTCAGTAGCAAGCCCACATCTTAAATATGCACCTTCAATCAAATCATGGCTTAAAACTGTATTATCCGGTATTTCATTTTTTAAAACTTTAGAAAAAATCTCTACATCATAAATACCTTTACCTGTATAAATTCCTTCATCAAAATTATCTTGATACACATCAGATATTGCATTCGTATATGAGTCTACTCCCGGTGAAGCTGAATATATTTTTGTGAATTTACTTTTGGCTGCTGCAAGAAGACCTATTCCCACACGAGGTTGAATTAATGCATGTCCATGTTTTACAATACCATTTTCGACTTCAGGTTTATTTAAAATATGCGACATAGCTCCAACAAGCTCTAGTCCAGAATTTAATACTAATTCTGTATCACTATCTAGTGTTATAACATATTTAATTTTAGGTAATTTTTCTAAATCTATTGTATTTACTCTAAATTCATTTTTGCTATTTTTCAAAATGTATTCATTAAATTGGTTCAAAAGTCCTCTTTTTCTTTCCCACCCCAAATAGCACTCTTCCTTTTCATTCCACATCCTTTTTCTATATATAAAATGGAACTTTGTAAAAGTCTTGTCTGGGTATTTTTTGTTCAATTCTTTTGTAATTTCTAATCCTGCATTTTGTATTTCTTCATCAAACTCTTCTTCTTCCTTTGAGCTACTTGAAACATCTGCAAGTAAAGCAAAATACAAATTGTCGCTTTTATTTGCTATATAATATACTTCCAATTTTTTCATCATTTCTTG
>CALXZF010000153.1 GCA_944393165.1 uncultured Clostridia bacterium | reverse complement strand
CTATTCTTACATTTCCATTCATCATAATTTCGTAATCCATAAATATAACTCCTTTCAAAATCGAACCATTCGTAAAAATTCATTTTTGTTTATATATTTTATGAATTATAAATTGATTAGGTTACTTAAACAAAAGACTTTTATAATTATTCGAAATCTTTTAATTGATATGCAACTTTTCTATCATATTTCCTTCTATGTCTTTTAATAAAATGCAGAAATTACATTCTCACAAATAATGGTTCTATATTTTCAAGCTTAACTCCTGCTTTTGGTTCTATAAAGTTCCAACTTATTTCATTTATTTGTAAATATTCTCTTATTTTTTTACATGCACTTGGCATAAATGGTTCAAAAATATTTGCCAAGTTTGCTATTATTACAGAACAAGTATATATTGTGTTGTTAAATTCTTCTTCATTTTCTTTTTTCTGTATCCATGGTTTTTGGTCATCATAATATTTATTTGCATATTCTACAAGTTCCATTGCTAATGTAGATGCTTCTTTAAATTCTAGTTTTTCCATATTTTCACCAACTAGTTTATATGTTTCTTCAATTTTTTTCTTAACATTTTCGTCTAATTTTCCAGCTGGTACTTCGTTTAAATCCTTGAATTTTAATGTTCTATTTACTAAGTTTCCAAATTTATTTAATAGTTCTCCATTATTGGTTGCAATTAGGGCGTCTATTGTAAAGTTTGAGTCTTTTTTCTCTGGTCCATTATTTATTAAATGGAATCTTAATGGATTTACTCCATATTTTTCAACTAATTCTATTGCTGGTGTTCCATTGCCTTTGCTTTTTGATATTTTCTCATCATTTATATTCAAATATTCTGATGAAACAATGGTATTAACTAAATGAAAATCTTTTTTCATTGCAAGCAATAGTGCATTAAAGATTATACTATGAAATACGATATTATCTTTTCCATGTACCATGTATATTGTTGGGTTATATTCTTCTTTCCAATATTCTTCCCAATTTTGACCTGTCTCTTCGCTTTTTTTCATTGTTGCTGTAATATATCCTAGTACAGCTTCAATCCACACATACATTTTCTTTTTTTCATAGCCTTCTAATGGTATATCAACACCCCAGTCTAGGTCTCTTGTTACCGCTCTATCCACTAGACCTTGTTTTAAGTATTTATTAGTCTCGTTTCTTGCATTTACTCTCCATAAAGCATCATTTTCTGCTACATATTTTTCTATGTCATTTTGAAATTTAGATAATTCTAGGTATAAATTTTTATTGTCTTTTACTGTAACTGGAGAGCCACATTCTAAACATACTCCATTTTGCATATCTTCTATTGTTGGAACATAATTGCAATTGTCACATTGTTCAGCTTTAGTAGTTTGTCCACATTTTGGGCATATTATTTGAAGTTCTCTATCCGATAAAAATTTGCCACAATTCTCACAAAATGCTTGAGGCTCAATTTTTTCATTTATATATCCATTATCATAAATTAATTTAAACATTTTCATAACTTCTTGTTTATGAAAATCTGTGTCAGTATTTGTATATAAATCATATGAAAAACCAAATTTTTCCAATGTTTCTTTGTCTCTATTATGATAATATTCTGCTATATCTTTTGGACTTTTATGTTCTTTTTTTGCTCTTTCTGTTATTGGAGTACCATGACAATCTGAACCAGATACAAACATTACATTATATCCTTTTGCTCTAAAATATCTTGCAAGTATATCTCCAGATACGAGTCCAGCAACATGTCCTAAGTGTAAATCACTATTTGCATATGGCCATGCTCCTCCTATTAATATATTTTTGCTCATATAATCATTCCTTTCGTCAATATTATAATTGTTATTAAACAGGAAAAATCTATGATTTTTCCTGTCTTATATTTTTCCCCAAAACCAATCTAAACTATTGTCAATACTCTTTTTCTTTTTAACTTTCGATTCTATATCGTCTACCCATAAATATGAGATAAATGAAAGTAATACGAAGATTAAATCAAATACCATTGTAAAGGTTAGTGCTGAAAGAGTTTCATTTTCAATACTAGGTGTAGTTGAATACATTATTGTGTGTACAATAAGTAATGCAACAAATACAAAAAGCATTATAGCTGCAATTAAACTTTTCTTTGTTTCTTTTGATAGTATTAATACTAATACAAATAACAATGCAACTACTAATAAGACTACTGGATTTGAAAAATTTATCATTGGCATCTTAAAACCCCCCTATTATAAATTAATTTAATTTTCCTTCAATTAATTCTGCAAGTTCTTTTGCTTTTGTTTCTATATATTTTTTATCAGTTCCTTCTATCATAACTCTTACAAGAGGTTCTGTTCCAGAAGGTCTAATTAATACTCTGCCATTTCCTGAAAATTCTTTTTCTAGTTTCTCTATTGCTTCTTTTATTTCTTCATCTTTATCATAATCATATTTTTTATCTGCACATACTTTTGCGTTGACTAATACTTGCGGATATATTTTTATTATATCACAAGCTTTTGAAGCTGAAACATTTTTTTCTAAAATAATTTTTGTTAGCATTAGAGATGTTAAAATTCCGTCTCCTGTTGGATTATAATCTAGCATAATAATATGTCCTGATTGTTCTCCTCCAAGATTATATCCTTCTTTTAGCATTTTTTCAAGCACATATCTATCGCCAACTTTTGTCTCTTCAAAATTTATTCCATTTTCTTTTGCATATTTTTTTAGTCCAAGATTGCTCATTACTGTAGCAACAAGTGTATTTTTATTTAAAGTACCTTTTTCTTTCATGTAATTTGATATTATAGCAAGTATTATATCTCCGTCTATTTCATTTCCGTTTTCATCTACTGCTAAACATCTATCTCCGTCTCCGTCATAAGCAATTCCCAAATTACATTTATTTTCAACAACATATTTTTTTAGAACATCGAGATGTGTTGAACCACAATTATCATTTATATTTGTTCCATTTGGTGTATTATTTAATATGTAATGTTTTATTCCAAGAGCTGTAAATACTTTTTCAGCAACAACAGATGTTGCACCATTTGCGGTGTCTATTGCCACAACAAAATTTGACATGTCTAATTTTTCAAAATCTTCTTCAAAATTTTTCCTAAAGAAATAAACATATTCGTCTAATAAATCTGTACGATTTTCAGAAACTCCTATCTTCTCATTAACAGCAGATAGCTCATCTAATTTTCCAGAATCCATAACTTCTTCTATTTCTTCTTCAAGTTCATCTGGGATTTTCATTCCTTTATTACTAAAGTATTTTACTCCATTAAATTCATATGTATTGTGTGAAGCAGAAATAACAACGCTTGCATCTGCTTTTAATTTTTTTGTTAAATATGCAACTCCTGGTGTTGGCAATACTCCTAACACTTTAACATTTGCTCCATAACTCAAGAATCCTGCTACCATTGCGCTTTCAATTAATGTGCCAGATATACGAGTATCTCTTCCAATTAATATTGTTGGTGTATGGTCTGAATGCTTAGATAAAACATATGCTCCAGCTTTTGCAACTCTGTATACTAAATTAGGTGAAAGTTCTGTGTTAGCAATTCTTCTAATCCCGTCTGTTCCAAAATATTTTCTCACTTTATTATCATTCCTTCCTTAAACTTAACTTCATGCATAATTATATCTATATTTTATTAGATATGCAAGTACTTTGTGCCAGATTTAATTACTACATTTTATCTGGCATTTGTATTCCAAGAAGACTAGCCCCTGTTTTTAGAATTAAATTGACACAATAAGTCAAATATACTCTTGCATTTTGTAATTCTGTATCTTCGCATATAATTTTATTTTCATTATAAAAACTGCTAAATAGTTGTGCTATATTTATTAAATATCTTGAAATAATATATGGCTCATTTTTTTCAGCTGATTGCTTAACAATGTCTCCAAATGTATACATTGCTTTTATTAAATTTGTAGATGCATTATCTTGTAATAATTCTATTTTAACATCTGCTAAATTAGGTAATTCTCCTACTTTTTCTAAAATGCTATTTGTTCTAACATACATATATTGCAAATATGGGCCTGTTTCTCCATTAAAGTTAAGCATTATATCCCAATCGAATATTTCATCTTTTATTCTACTATTATATAAATCATTAAATATAACAGCACCAATTCCTACTTTTTTTGCAACATCTTCTTTGTTTTCAAGTTCGGGATTTTTCTCTTCTATTATTTTTGAAGCTCTTGATACTGCTTCATTTAATAATTCTTCAAGTTTTATTATGTTGCCTTCTCTTGTTGACATTTTCCCTGTTTTTAATTGTACCATTCCAAATGGAACATGTATTAGATTATCAGTATATTTTTTGTCCAATCCTAATAATTTTGCTACTTCAAATATTTGTTTAAAGTGAAGTATTTGTTCATATGATGTCACATAGATTGCTTTATCAAAATCATATGTTCTAGCTCTATACAATATTGCTGCTAAATCACGAGTTGCATATGTTGTAGAACCATTCGTTTTTTCAATTAATCATGGTGGCATATCATCTTCTTCTAGATTAATTACTCTTGCTCCTTCAGACATGGTCAATTTTCCACTTTTTTCAAGAATGTCGATTACTTCTCCCATTTTATCAGAATAAAAAGCTTCTCCATTCCAAGAATCAAAATGTACATCTAATAAATCATATATTTTTTGAAACTCTTTTAAACTCAAATCTCTAAATTTTTGCCATAGTTCTGTACAATATTTGTCTCCACCTTCAAGCTTTTTAAAATTATTCCTACATTCTTCTAGAACGCTTTCATCTTCTTTGCACAAATTATTTATACGAATATATATTTTTGTAAGTTCATCGATAGGGTTTGATTCAATATCGTATTCTTCTCCCCACCTTTTATAACCTTCAATAAGTTTTCCAAACTGTGTGCCATAATCTCCCAAGTGATTAATTCCTACCACATTATATCCTAAAAATTTATATATCTTATACAATGAACTTCCAATAACAGTAGAACGAAGGTGACCAATGTGGAAAGGTTTTGCTATATTTGGTGATGAATAATCTATAACTACTGTTTTTCCTTGTCCACAGCTACTATTTCCATACTCTTCTTTTTTGTTATTAATTTCTTCCAAAACTGTTTTGGTTAATATTTCGGTATTCAAATAAAAATTCAAATATCCATTTACAACATCAATTTTGCTTATAATATTTTCTGGGATATTAATTTTTTCTTTTATCTCATTGGCAATTATTTGAGGTGCTTTTTTCATCTCTTTAGCAAGCTTAAAACATGGGAGAGAATAATCTCCCATATCTTTATTTGTAGGCACTTCAATGTATTCACTTATTTGGTCTATGTTTGTAACTTTTTTTAGTTCATCTGCTATCACATTCTTAAAATCTAACATTTTTTATCACATCCTAATCTCCTAAATTAATTCCTATCGCTCTTGCAGTTTTTACTAGTTCATCATCCATTGTTACTTTTCTCAAATTACTTTCTTTTGTATTACCAGATACTGCTCCAATTTTTTTATTGTTTCCTACAACATCTTCAAGTGATACACTATCTAATTTTCCATTCTTAATAACTGTTAACACATTAAATTTGCCTTCTAATGCTAACTCCATAGCTTTTGTACCATATTTAGTTGAAAGCACTCTATCAAAAGCTGTTGGCGTTCCTCCTCTTTGCATATATCCCAATACTGTACATCTAGCTTCTAATCCTGTTAATTCTTCTAATTGTTTTGCTACTTGCTCTCCTATTCCACCTAGCTTTGTATTATCAACACCTTCTCCATTATTTCTTATGTTTTTAACTTGCATTTCTCCGCCCTTAGGTTTTGCTCCTTCAGCAACAACAACTATACTAAATGCTTTTCCTCTGTTTTTTTTTTTTATAACTTTTCTAGCTGCACTCTCTATATCGTATGGTATTTCAGGAATAAGTGCCACATCGGCTCCTCCTGCAAT
>CALXZF010000152.1 GCA_944393165.1 uncultured Clostridia bacterium | reverse complement strand
TTGTCGTTTTAAGGCCTGTCCCCCAGCGACAAAGTTGTCGTTTTAAGGCCTGTCCCTCAGCGACACCTCAACAACACCATTACGACAAAATGTCATTTAGGCGATTTAGACCATTTATTAGTTTGTCATATGTATCTCTGCTCACTATCTCTGTGTTTCCGTCCGCATATGCTGTTGCTGTGTATTTCATATCTATTAATGTGAATCTATTTTCTGCATACATTCCATTATCTAGCATATATATTGGTGTGTAGTCCACTTTATTTAAAGAAACTGTTCCGTCTTTTCCGTTTCTCTTAAGTTCAATGTTTAAAACTAATTCTGTTCTAGCTTCTTCTGCTGATAAAGTAGATACATATGTTCCAATTGAATATGCAATAAATATATTTTCTCCTTCATCATTTGTTCTAACTTCCATAGGCTGAACTACTGAGGGATGTGAACCCAAAATCAAATCCACTCCATTTTCAATTAAAAAGTCAGCTATTTCTTTTTGTTCTTCTGTTACTTGCTCAGTTATAGCATCTCCCCAGTGTATCATTACACAAATGTATTCTGCCCCTTCTTCTAATGCATATTCTATATCTGACTCTGCTTGTTTTTCGCTATACATGCTTACACAGTTTTTTTCTTCTTCACTAATATTCGATTCATTGTCTAAAAAACATGTATATGTTAAAAATGCAATTTTTGCTTTTTTTACTTCTTTTATTACTACACTATGAGATGTTTCTAATTTATCTCCAAGCACAGTAAATCCTATATCTTCTAAATTGTCTCTTGTTTCTTTCAATCCACTCACACCATTATCTAAACTATGATTATGTGAGATTGTTACTAAATTAACACCCGATTTTTTTACAGCTCTTGCAAATTCTAATGGAGCTACTTTGTCATTATATTCTGTCTCATCTAATATTCCAGTTTCCATTGTGCCCATTATAATGTCAGCATCATCAATAAATCCTGAAACATTATTGAACATGTGTGAAAAGTCATAGCTCTTTTTAGATTCATCATATGCATCTTCAAGCATCGCACTACTGCACAAAATATCCCCCACTGCAGACATTTGTATTAATGTATCAGACTCCGAAATATTTTGATTTGTTTGATCTATACTACTATTTATTTGTGAAAATATTTCTTGTGTTTGTTTATTTAATTCTTCTTTTTGACTGGCAAGAACTTGTTTATCTTGATATACTCTATATCCATTTATTCCAATACATACTACTATTACTGCTAGTAAAATTCCAACAATAGTTAGAAAAGTTCTCATGTTTAGTACATCTTTTATTGAATTAATTCTTCTTTTATTTCTTCTGTTTCTTGCCATGTTTTCCTCCAAATATTATTATTCTACAATATTATATTTATTTTGCGATAATATGTCAATTATTTTTGGACAAAGGGGACACTCCTTTTCGTCCAAGAACTTGGCCAAAAGGGACACTCCTCCACTTGTTATTGTATTTTTACCTTCTTTATGTTATTATCTAATTGTTGTTATGGCATATGCCAGAAAAAAAGGAGGAATTGTAATGAACAACAACAAAGCTATAATTCATATTCCACCTCGTAAACGGGAACAGTATTTTGAGGTCATAGAGAATCTCTCGAATCAATTTGGATGTAATACTAAGATAGTTAAATTAGATTTAGACGACTCTCATTATGTTTTATATTCAAATGCTGAAAGTATGCAATCTATAGAAGATTTCTTTGCCGCTTTACAAAATTTTGTAACACCTTACAATTTTAAAACTGCTGTGAGTCCAGACGGCAAAGCATGCTTTCTTGTAGAAGTAAACAATCCTTATCAATTTACTGATATGATTCTAAATTATCTAGCTAAAATTAGACATTTAGACTCCTATGCGGACAAAATTGGTATCTGGAGTGATGACGCCTTAGCTAAAAATTCAGGTTTAGAAACTTTCGAAACCCAATTGATAAACGGTTCTCTTCCTGAAGATGTTACTCAAGCTGTTAAATTCTTAGCAGAATTAATCGCTAATTGGGAGATTAGCTCCAGTCAATATTCATTTGATTGTACACTTCCGACTCCAAACGAAAAAAGAGACTTTGATTATCAGGGCAATTACCCAGATGATGATTATGCTACTGATGATTCTAATGATGATGCTGATGATTATTATTCCGAAGACGATTATTCTTCTGATGATGATTCATTAAATTAACTTATCTATTGCAATGTTCCCAAAAGAGCACCCTGACTTTGGTGCTCTTTTTTATTTAAGGTAAATTATAAGGAATTGCTGATAATATTGCATTTTCGCCAATTTTATGTTATTATGTATTTGTTGTTATGGCATATGCTTAAAAAAGGAGGAATTGTAATGAACAACAACAGGAATTTTCAAGAAGATTTATCCTATTTTTCCTCTCTTATTCGGGAACAAGATTGGGAATTGATAGAAGATATCGCTCGTCAATTTGGATGTAAACTATATATGTCTAAAGACAATGACGGTAATGTTTTAGATGCTTATGTAAATGCCACAAGTCAGCAATCATTAAATAGTTTTATGACTATTATTGATTATAGTTTTCTACCATATCTTACACACACTACCCAAAATAACAAAATATATATAACGGTAAACTATTCTTATGCTTTTGTTAGTATTCTTCATGATATAATTTATGTACTTAATCCTTTCATTGATTATGTCAATAAGAATGGTGGCTGGTCTAATTCCACCTCTGATCAAATTTCAGGTTTGGAAGTTTTCGAAAAAAATCTATTAGATAGTACTCTACCTGAGGATGTAGCTGAATCCGTTAAATTATTATCGGGTTTATTGGCATCATATTACACCTTTCCAATAGAGTGTGTACTTCCTGGTGAAGATGTAGAAAGAGTCTTTGATTATCAGAGCGATGACCCAGATGATGATTATTCTTATGATGATTCTAATGATTATACTGATGATTATTCTGAAGATGATTATTATTTTGATGATGATTCTAATGATGATGCTGATGATGATTATTCCGAAGACGATTATTCTTCTGACGATGATTCATTAAATTAACTTTTCTAGTGTGAAATTTATTAGAATTAATGTTCCCAAAAGAGCACCCTGACTTTGGTGCTCTTTTTTATTTAAGGTAAATTATAAGGAATTGCTGATAATATTGCGTTTTCGCCAATTTTATGTTATTATGTACTTGTTGTTATGGCATATGCCTAAAAAGGAGGAATTTTAATGACCGAGAATAAAAATTTTCAGCAAAGTTTAATCTATCTTCCGCCTCTTAATCGGGAACAAGATCGGAAATTATTAGAGGACATTGCTCGTCAGTTTGTATGTAAACTATCTCTATTTAGAAACGCAAACGGTAATCTTATAGAAGTGGATATATCTGCTCCGGACCAGCAATCATTAAATAGTTTTATTGCAGCTTTCCAAGATGTTTTTGGACCATATTGTATAGACATTAGCATAGATAACGACATGTATATAACAGTGAATCATTGTTATAACTTTATTCACATGCTTCAGAATTATATCCTTAACTTCAACCCGTTGATTATTTATGTTAATGAAAATGGTGGCTGGATTTACTCTACTTCTTCTGATAAGATTTCAGGTTTGAAAGTTTTAGAGAAAGCGCTATTAGACGGTACTCTACCTGAAGATGTAGCTGAGTCCGTTAAACTCTTAGAGAATTTAATTGCATCTTATCAATATCTCTCTGAGCAATTTCAAATTAAATCTATACTTCCTAGTAAAGAGTCAGAGATTGACTTTATTTATCCAAGTGATGACACAATGGAAACTATTCAAGATGATTTTCCACCATATTATATATACATTAGCATAGATAACGACATGTATATAACAGTGAATCATTGTTATAACTTTATTCAAATGCTTCGGGATTATATCCTTAGCATCAACCCGTTGACTACTTATGTTAATGAAAATGGTGGCTGGATTTACTCTACTTCTTCTGATAAGATTTCAGGTTTGGAAGTTTTAGAGAAAGAGCTATTAGACGGTACTCTACCTGAAGATGTAGCTGAGTCCGTTAAACTCTTAACGAATTTAATTGCATCTTCTAAATATCTCTCTGGCCAATTTCAAATTAAATCTCTACTTCCTAGTGAAGAGTCAGAGATTGACTTTGATTATCAGAGCGATGACACAGATGATGATTCTGATGACGATTATTATTTTGACGATAATTCATTAAATTAACTTTTCTAGTGCGAAGTTGAACCCAATGTTCCCAAAAGAGCACCCTGACTTTGGTGCTCTTTTTTTATTTAAGGTAAATTATAGGGAATTGCTGATAATATTGCTCTATTGTTAAAATACCCGACAAAAAGCCACCTAAAATAAGGTGGCTTTCTTTTTTTAAACATACTTACTATTTTCTTAATTCTGCATTTAATTTCTTGCTTAACATATCCACTATCTTCTCAATGCTTGCATTTATTTCATCATCTGTTAGAGTTCTATCCATTTTCTCAAATGTTAGCGAATATGCAATACTCTTTTTGTTATCCTCTATTCCTTTGCCAGTATATACATCAAAAACATCTATCTTTGTTAGCAGTGAGCCTCCAGCCTTTTTTATTAATGTTCCTATTTCAGCTGAAGTAACATTTTTGTCTACTACTACTGCCAAGTCTTTTTTTACACTTGGGAATTTTGAAATTTCTTTATATTTCATCTTTCCTACTTTTTTGCTTAATAATTTATCTAAGTCAATCTCTAAAACATATACTGCTTCTTTTGCAAGGCTTGGATGCACTCTACCTATTAATCCAACTGTGTCATTATTTACAGAAATTAAAGCAGATTGTCCTGGATGTACTTCTTCTGGTAATTGATTTTCTTTAACAACAAAACTATATCTATTTCCATAGCCTAAATAATCCAATAATTCTTCAGCTATTCCTTTCATCACATAGAAGTCTGCTTGCTTTTTATTTTCTACACCCATATAAAAATCGCCTGTTATTAAAGCTGCTATTTTGTTGCTTTCCCCATATTCCTCTTGCTTTTTATAAAATGTTTTTCCTATTTCAAATATAGATACATCTTTGTTGCTTCTTGCTTTGTTGTATTCATATATTTTCAAAAGTGAAGGAAGTATGCTGTGTCTTAATGTGTTTCTTTCTTCTGTCATTGGGTCAAGTAATTTTACAAGTTCTGTATCGTCCTTTGTAAAGTACTTTGCTTCTTTGTCATTTACTAGGATGTATGACAATGTTTCATTTAATCCCAAATCAACCATTTTATTTCTAATGCCTCTTGTTACTTTATCATAACTTCCTGCTTTCATTGGCATTACTGGCAATTTTCCGACTATATTATCCACACCATATATACGACCAACTTCTTCAATCAAATCTTCTTTAATTGAGATGTCCCCTCTTCTTCTTGGAACAGATACTACAATCTTTTCTATATTCTCTAAATCTTTTTCTGTTTCTGCAAAGTTAGATTTTTTTCCATTTATTAAAACATCAAATTTCAATTTTCTAAAAACATCTAATACATCTTTTTTGCTGATTTGCATTCCTAGTACATCATTTATCTTTTTAAATGAAATTTCTATCTCTCTATTTTCTAGATTTTCTTTGTCGTATTTTGCAATTCCTCCAACAACTTCACCCTCGGCATATTCTTCCAATAACTTGCATGCTCTTTCTATTGCCATATATGTTCTATTTGGGTCCAAGCCTTTTTCAAATCTAGAACTTGCTTCACTTCTTAAAATTTCTTTTGATGTTTTTCTTATTTTTACTCCGTCAAATATTGCTGATTCTATAAGGACATTTTTGGTATTAACTGTAATTTCTGTTTCCAGTCCGCCCATTACTCCTGCAAGTCCTATAGCCTTTTCTCCATTAGAAATTACTATATCTTCGGTAGATAATGTTCTTTCTTTAGAATCTAATGTAGTTAACTTTTCGCCTTCGTTTGCCATTCTAACTTCTATTATACCATTTAAAGTGTTCGCATCATAAAAGTGTAGAGGTTGACCAGTCTCGAGCATCACATAGTTACTTATATCAACAACATTATTAATAGGTCTGATACCAGAGGCAATTAATCTATTTTTTATAAATGCTGGGCTTTCATGTATTTTTATGTTTTTTACTTTCTTTGCTAGGAATATTGAACAATTTTCTGTATTTACTTCCACTTTAAAACTATCATTTATGTTTTCTTCATTTTCTCCATGGCTTAAATCAATAGCTTTAACTTCTTTATCATAAATTGCACTGGCCTCATAAGCCATTCCAAGTATGCTTAATAAATCTCCCCTATTTGCAGTCAAATCAAAATCAATAACTTCATCATCAAGTCCCATATATGCTATTGGGTCTTCTCCAACGGGTGCATCTTGTGGTAACTCATGTATACCAGTTTTATCTACTTCATCTGCATATTTGTGTTCCAATCCAAGTTCTAGCATAGAGCATAGCATTCCATTAGATTCTGCTCCTCTTATCATTCCTCTTTTTATAATTCTTGGTTTATCGTCTTTTTCAACAATACCACCGTGCTTTAACAGTTACTCCTGGAAGCACTGCTCCGTCAAGAGCAACAATAACTTTAAGGCCTTCTCTAACATTTGGTGCTCCACACACTATATTTAAAACTTCTGTTCCTATATCAACTTTGCAAACATGTAAATGGTCTGAATCTGGATGCATTTTGCATTCTTTTACTTCACCAATTACTAACTTAGTAGCATTTAAGAGTTTTCCAGCTTCATCATACTCATTTCCAACTCTTGTCATATCTTCTGCGAGAGTTTTTACATCTACATCTATATCGACATAGTCTTTAAGAAAATTTGTACTTAATTTCATCTTTTTATTTTCATTCCTTCCCAGGGCTTTAATCTGATTTCACATTCTAGCCCTTATATATTATCTATTTAATCTTGTTCTTGCTTTGTATATAATTATCTATCTAATCTGTCAAATTGATTTAAAAATCTCACATCGTTTTGATATAGCAATCTAATGTCTGTGATACCATATTTAAACATTGCTAATCTGTCTAATCCTGTTCCAAATGCAAATCCTGTATATTTTTCTGGGTCATATCCATTCATTTTTAGCACATTTGGATGCACCATTCCTGAACCTAAAACTTCAATCCAACCAGTTTGCTTACAAAGATTACAACCTTTTCCTCCACATTTAAAGCAGCTTACATCAACTTCATAAGAAGGTTCTGTAAATGGGAAATAACTTGGTCTAAAACGAAGCTCAAGATTCTCTCCTAGCATTTTTCTAACAAACACCTCTAGAGTTCCTTTTAAATCAGCAAGTGAGATATTTGTATCAATAACCAAACCTTCTACTTGGCTAAATTGATGTGAATGTGTTGCATCATCATCTCTTCTATATGTTTTGCCAGGGCAAATAATTCTAATTGGAGATTTCTCCTCATTTGCCATCATAGCTCTTGCTTGAACTGCAGATGTTTGAGTTCTTAGTAAATACTCTGTTGTAATGTAGAAACTATCCTGCATATCTCTTGCTGGATGTCCTTTTGGAAGATTTAACCTTTCAAAACAATATTCATCTGTTTCAAGCTCTGGTCCAGAAACAACATCATAACCCATAGAGACAAATAAATCTTCTACTTCTTCAATAATCCTATTTAAAGGATGTTTGCTTCCTCTTTTTACCTTTGTACTTGGTAAAGTAATATCAATAGTTTCTTCTTTTAACTTCTTCTCAAGCTCTAATTTTGAAAACTCTTCTTCTCTTTGCTTAATAAGAGTCTCAAGTTCATCTCTAACTTCATTAACCTTACTTCCAATAATAGGTCTCTCTTCTGGAGATAAGCTTCCCATTCCTCTTAAAATGGCTGTAAGCTCTCCTTTTTTTCCTAAGTATTTAACTCTTGCATCGTCAAGTTCTTTCGCATTAGTAGCATTTTTCACCTCTGCCAATGCCAATTCTTTAATTTTAGCAATTTGCTCCTCCATAATAACCTCCTTGTTCATACAAAAAAGCTAATCTTCCTATAAAGATATAGGACGACTAGCTTTTATAACCGCGGTACCACCTAATTTTATTAATCTATTTTAAATTTTGATTAACCTCATTTGAGCTGTAACGGGCAACCCGTCTTTCTCTACTTTAATTTATGAAATTTTAAAGGCTTTGTGAATTTAATAAATTAAAAAACTTAAAAGGTCTTAACAATTTCAAACTCTTCAAGAAAGAACCTCCAAAGTGAAATTTCAGTTTAATCAATATTAATGGATTTTCAGCCTATGACCCATTTCTCTTATAAATATTAGTTATTAAACCTACTTTGCTTTTTCAATGGTTTTTACTTATATATAATTTCAATACAACTATTATACCACAAAAAATTGGAAATGCAAGTAGAAAAATTGTACGGTGGTCTAACCAAGTTCAATTACACATGGTATTGGCAATCCCAGCCAAGCCACAGCTCATACTATTCATATAGATAAATTCCATAATGTACAACCGTCTCTATCTGTCCCGCTATCTACAATTGAGAGGTCAGAGCTTATAGAAACTACAGGACGCACACCAAAGTATGTAGCATCGCTAGCTACCAGTCCTGTTGAAAACATAATTGATCTCGTACTCACATAGCCTGACGATATAACGCGGATTCCAAAAGTAATAAAAGTGTCAATATCTGTATATAGTGACCCAAGCCAATATTTTAAATCATCTGTCTCCCCTGCACTATTTGGATTCGCTCCTGTACTACTATTGGTAAACAACATTTTGTATGCTTGATTATTTTTTTCTATTCCAACTGTTGTTCCACTGGAATTTTTATTTAAAGTATTTGGAAAATATGTATATCTATCACCTAACAATGTTGTAATCTCTTTTCTTGAACTACTACTTGCTGATGTTGTATATGGTGATGATTGCCACCCATAATTTTTATCAAACCAATAAAAACTATTTCCATATTCATTCAT
>CALXZF010000151.1 GCA_944393165.1 uncultured Clostridia bacterium | reverse complement strand
TTATAAATAATGCTTCATTTGAATTTCCTGTAATTTTATTAGCTAATTCTACTATTTTGTTATATATCCTTTTAAATATATTTGGTTTTTGCATTGATAAATTATTAATAAATTCTTGATTTCCAAATAATTGAGCAGATATATCTGACAATACTTCATCACTTACATCTTCTACACCATAAGTTTTCTTTAAACTTTCTAATGCATTACTGAACTCACTATTTTTACTAGCATAATCCATAACTAAATCTTTCATTTCCTGTGTTCCTATTGCGTGGGTTGTTTCGTGCATTATTAGGAACTCACCAACATTTTTTGAATTTGGATTTATTCTTATTTCTACTTCTCCATTTTCTAATGTCTTTATTTGTGCATTTACTAATTGTCCTTTTTTATTTGTTATAGAATCGTCTAGTCTTATATTATAATTTTTATCAGATATTATTTTTTCAATAGTATTTCCTAAATCTATGGTCTTTTGTGAATTATCCCAATATTTAGACATATCTTTTCTTAAATTGTTGATTTTTTGATTGTCCGTTTGTTTGTATCGGTAATAATTTTGTTCTTTAAAAACTACGTCTTGTTGATTTTCAATATTTATATTATTACCTACATTTTCTTGTGATTGAGTATTGTTTGTATCTACTTTTAAATTTTCATTTTTTATTATATTTTCCGCTTCTTTGATAATTTGTTTTGTTTTGGTGTCATTTTCATTTTTTACAATTTCACGATATGTTTCTCCACCTAGCCCCATTAAGTTTAATACTACTGTTGTTAGAAGTGTGTTTTTTGCTGTTTCAGTTGCATCATTCCACCATTCTTGTCCTGAAATATTTTTATCATTAATAATTTTATCTATAACATATCCTGCTTGATTTTCTATTTCTTCTTCAAAAATTTCTCCTCCTATTTCATATAGTTTAGATGCTATTCTTTTAGAAATAGGACTTGATAGATTGTTTGAAATGGTTTTTTTAGCAATGTCATCTAATGAACCTTTCCCTAAAAAGTTTCCACCAGTTATTCCTTCAATTGCATAACTTGCTCCACCTTTTGCTATCCCTGTCAACAATGATTGTACTTTGTTATCAGTATTGTCATTTAATGTTTCTTGATATGCATCAGTACCTGCATTAATTGCTTGAACTATTTTACCAGAACCTGGTATCATTAAATTTGATAAAATAGATGGTGTCATAGCACCTATTGTTCCTGAAACTGATGATGCAGTTTTTATAATATCATTATTAATGTTTGAAGTAGTTTCTTCGTAATTTTTACTAAGTATTTTGTTGACCTTTAAAAGTTCATCTTCATCAGGCTGAAAAGAATTTATTTTTTTAGATGGTAATATACTAGGCATAGAAGATACTGTTGTTGTTACAGAATCTAATGCTTTTGTTGGTATTCCACTTAATACATGTCCAATGGCAGAACCATAATTGCCATTATCAATATCTTGATTAATTTTTTCAGCTTTTTGAGATGCTTCTTTTGATTGTTTGTATTGTATCGCTTCCAAATTTAATTTATTAAAATCTTTTTCATTTTTTGTTATGGCTCTAATTTCTTTTACTCTTTGAGTATTATTCATGTTTGATAATCGTTCAAGAAATTCCTCATTAGTTTGTGTTTTTTGGTTTGATAATAGTTTATATTGCAACTCTTCATCTTTATTTTCTTGATTTTTTTCTAAAAATGGTGTGTATATCATGTTATTATTTTTGTTATATGTTGATTTAAAATTTCGTTCATTGTTTGTTATTTTTTTAATAGTATCCCATAAGCTTTCTTTTTTCATATATGTAGGTGTTGCTTTTTGTTGTATTGGCAAACTTCTTCCTTGAGTTTTTAGTCTGTTAATAAATTCTTCTCCGTTTTTTCTTGTTTTTGATGATGTATTGTTGGTAGAATTTATATATTTATTTTTAATTCTGTTCCATGATTTTTTTCCTCCATCTATTGAATTGTTTATTTCTTCTTGACTTTTAAAATAAGTATTTGTTTTTTTATATTTATTTTTTATTTCTTCCCACGACATTTATGTCCTCCTATATTCCAAGTTCATAACATATATATGCAGCTTCATCTTCTGATATATTTCCGTTTGTTACTTGATTCACTATAGCTTTTTCTAAATTTTCATTTGATGAATTTCCTAGAGATTGTAAATATTTTACTCTTTCTAAATATTGATTTGCATATTCACTTATGCCATTGTTCATAGTATTTACACTATTTCCATCAGAAACATTAATTGAAGACCCGCTTCCTCCACTACTACTTCTGCTTGAAGTGCTTTTTCTTTGAGAAAGAGCATACTCTTTAGCCCATTGACTATCTGCTACTTGGTCTCTTTGTTTTTGATAATCAAATGTTTGTTGCCATTGACTATCTGCTATTTGGTCTCTTTGTTGTTGATATAACCATTCTTTTTCCCAATTTGATTGTGCTAATGCATCTTGTTCTTTTTGATACAAGAATTGTTCTCTATTATTTTTCAATTCATATTCTTGTGTTAATAATTGCATTTTTTGATTATATATCTCTAATGCATTTTGTGCTAGTGTAATATCTCCAGTCTGTCTTGCTTGATTTATTTGAAAATCAAAATCAGATTTTAATTTTTGTGCATTATTTATTGTTTCCGTCACATTTTTTTGATATGTATTATATAAATTAACTTTAGATGTTTCCGAGTATCCTGAATTACCTAAGCCCTGTTCATATATTTTTTCTGCATTTGCCCCATATGGATTACTTGCTTTCTTGTATTGTGCATATAACCCCTGGTTTGTCTTTGCCGTTTGTTGGTCTATTTCAGTCTTATTTTTTTCTAATTCGTCTATTTGCATTTGTGTTTGATTATTTATTATTTCTTCTTGCTTTTTTAAGGATTCATCTAACATTTGATTTTGATTACTAGTTAGTTTATCTATATCTTCATATCCTGTAGCCATTATTATATACACCTCCTCCAACTACCATTTTTATTTATCCAAATTACTGCTTTCCTATAAGTTCCATTTATATTTATAAATACTTTTCCTCTTTTATATATATTATTATTTTTTATTTTTACTGTTTTTTGATTTCCAGTAAGAGTAACAATACAAGTTTTAGAATTTGTATATCCACTTCCAGATAAAATAAAAGTAGCTGTTAAACTACTTTCTGTTCCATATTCTTTATATAAATTATCTAGTTCTGTATCTTTAAATTTTATAACATTATTTCCTGTTGAAACTGCTCTATTTAAAATCTGCATTTCCCCTATTTTTAATACTAAATTTAAATCAGATATTCCTGCAGGATTTGATATATTAATATTAGCATTATCTCCATGTTTGAAATTGCTTAAATCTGTTATTCTTGCAATATCTAAAGTAGTTCCTTGCAAGTATCCAGACAACCTATCTAAATTTGTACCTACAGCCCTCGATAAAATTCTATAAGTATATGTTTGATTTGGATTTAATCCACTTATAGTAAATGTTCCATTTGTTGTATTTGTAACTCTTGGACCTCCCCAGTCTTCGTCATTTACACTACAGTATATGTCGGCGTTCCTAGATACTATATATCTTATAGTCAATGAATTAATAGTGGCACTTTCTACATAAGCATTTATAATATCTGCATATCTAGGTATAGTAGGAGGTGTAACAGAAGTAGAAACAGTACCGCTTCCTATTCTACTAGTATTTGTATTCCAACTTCCAGTTATAGGAATTGTAGGGCAACTTCCATCTGCGTTATGATTTACAGTTATTTGATGTGTACCTAGTAAAATGCTTTTAGCAATACCACTTTCAAAATTTATTGATGCTACAGTTAAATTTATTGTATTTCCATTTATACTAATTGAACCACTTGTACCATAATTAGTGTATGCGTAATAGCTTGAACCATCAAAATCTATATATAATTCTACTTTTATTATACTTGTATTTTCTGCATAATTTTGACTTGGTATATATACAACAGGTCGTAAAGTATAATGACTTCCATAAGTCCCTGACATATTTCCCATATACTATTCCTCCTGTTCATCAAAATATTGTAAATATATATCTCCATCAGTTCCTTCTGTAGGTATGTCTGTGCCATATAATATATTTTTTTGTTTTTCTTCATTTAATTTCTTTCCCATAGCTGCAGTTAGCCCTTTAGTTGTGCTTGTGCTTGTTAAACTGTTTTCTAGAGATGTTTTTGAAGAACTTATAGAACTCTGTATCAAATTCTCTATGGCCTGCAATAAAGTATTATTTATATAGTCTTTTATAATATTAGGAGCTTTATCAAATTCTTCTTTTAAATCCTCTGCACTAAGTGTAGGTTTATTTGGTAAACTTTGTAATATATTTAAATTATCTTCTAATTCAGGTAAATTCATTTTTTCCTCCTATTTTTTTACATATCCTCCAATAAAGGCTTCTAAAATAGCACTATAAATACCAAACGGTTTATCTAATTCGTCACTATAAAATTTTAAAGAAATTTCAACGAATTTTTTCTCTTTAATTTTATAAACTATATATGAATTACTGTTTGTTTCAAACGAAAAGTTTGAAAAATCAATATTTCCAAAATCAAAACCAGTAGCACTATATTGTGTTATTTCTCTTGCTTCTTGCTTTTTATTTGTTATTTCAGAAACTTTTATAATTCCATTTGGTATAGTTTTAATCTTTGCTAATCCACCTCGTTTATTTGTGGTTTTGTTTAAATTTCCATATCCGAAATTATCCATAGGTGTTGTCCAATAACTATTTATTACTTTTCCATTATCATTTGTGCCATGAAAATAAAAAATAAGTCCATTTTGTGAACCTATATATAAATTACCTTTATATTCTTTTATATAGTTTATTTTGTCTTCTGACAAGTCCCATAGATACCATTCATATTCATAACCTATAGTACCTGAAAACATTTGCCTCATATCCGCTAAATAAATCTTATGGTTAACTAATATTAATAAATATCCTTCCCATTCTGCCATCATAGCATTATTAAAATTGTTTTCGTTTATTAATTTGTTATCTACTAAACTACTTCTATGATTTAATAATTGTTTAGAATTAATATCATCGCTTGATATTCCTTCTAAACCGTTTCTGCTTAGAAAGACAATATCATCTTTGTAGTTTATTGCATCTGAATAACAACCTGTACTAACATTTCCTTGATAGCTAGGGTAAACTATTCCTGTTTCATCAAATGATGATGTGTGATAAAATATTGTTTCGTTTTGTTGATTAGGTTCTTTGAAAACCCATAATGTATTATTTCCTACTACTATTGCTTTTATTTCGCTTTCATCGCTTCCATCTTGATAGTATGATAAATCACTTATATAAGATGGTTCATTTATTTCTGAATGAAAAATCGCGTTTGGATAATCAGGATTTCCTGTAAAAAATAACCTTCTATCAAAAACAACTATTTTAGTACATTTATTAATTCTATCATTATATCCATCTACTGTTTTTTTTAATGTTATCTCCACATTGTCTATACCATCTAAATCAGGTTTAGATGGTGCTGTAGTAAATTTAACAATTCCATTTATGGTATCTGTAGTGTAATCAGTTGTTACTGTATCATTTACTTTAACCTCTGTTACTTGTTCTATATTTTGTGCATCTAAATAAAAATCAGTAGATGTTCCATCAGCCAAAAATGTATTTTTTCTTAAAGGTTGAATTACATTAACATCTTGATATAATTCTCCTCCCCCTGATGGACTTCTTGCTATTGAAGTCGTTGGTATTATTGGATTATCTTCTGATACTTTTTTTAATGTGTTGTTATAATATACAAGATAATTTTTTCCATCTATTATATAAAGTTTTTCATCAAATATTACAAAAGAACTTCTTATATCATTCATATCACTTTTTAATAATGTTTTTTCTTCAGGTGTATTAGGAAAATTACTCCAAACATATAAATTAGTTCCAGCATGTATAAAAGCATCGTCATTGTAAAAATATATTCCATTTATATTGTTTGCAAAATCTCCTATTTTTATATATCCTGGTCTTGTTTCTATACAACTTCCTTGTGTGTCAGAATAATTTTTCCATACATTTAAAGCATCAGGACTTCTTGTCAAATTTACTAAACTTGCATCGTTTGCAAAATCCACTCCTCTAAATCCTGTATAAGCTCTTTTAACAGTTGTTGCCATATTACAACACTCCTTCCTCAACAGTAATTGAAGGAATTTCTGTTCTCGTATCTAGGTTTTCTTTTTTTCTTTGATATTCAGCTAAAAAAGCAGAATAATCGGCACTTGGGTCTACTTTTAAAATATCATTTGCTACAGCATATGGTAATATCATTTGAACATCTTGGTCTATTTCTAACATAAAAGTATTAGGTGTTTGTTCTGTTATGACTGTTGGATATTGATAATACTCTAATATATATCGGTAATCACTTTGATTGCTTATATATATTTTTTTACCCAAAAGATAATAATTTGTTTCCATTATATTATTATTCTCATCTAATGCTAATATCCTTTTCATTTGATACATATTATTTGGTAAAGAATATTCTGTATATCCCTCAGAAGTTTCTCCTGATATTTCCTTTAAAACTCTTGTTTTGATAATTTTTTTATTTTGACTTAATTCTTGATAATTAGTTGCATATGCAAAATTTAATCTCATTGCAATATCTTCGTCATCTGTTAAATCTGTATTAGTCTTAGAATACTCTTCAATTAATCCTAATGTTATTTTTTTATTTTCACCAAGTGTCATAATATCCTCCTTCTAAAGTTCTTTTATACAATCCATATCTTCTATTACTTCTTTAATTGTTTTTACTTCAAAATCTGGCACTATATATCCTTGTCCATCTATCCATATTAATCTTGTTCCTTCTGGAACTTGAACAATTAATTTTGATTCTTCTTCTATTTTCATTCCATCTTTTTCTATTAAGTCTTTTTTTATTGTTGTAAATGTTGTTCCCTTAATTGTTTGATGTACTTTTCCATCTTCTGTCTCATCTTCCACGTCAGTATCTTTATTTACTGTTAACCCCATAAATAAACCATAATGTGGTTTAATCATAAATCTTTCTACTTTTTCTTGTGGTTTTAATTTTTTTGACATTTAATTTTACTCCTTTCATTCTTGGTAGAATTGAACTACCTCTTTTCCTTTAGAATGATGAAAAGAGGGAATATATCCCTCTTAATTCTATCCACCTACACCTGTTGATGTAGTTGGTATTGTTTCTAGTATTAAGTAAATTTCTTCTGGTCTTACAATTTTTGCTCCAAATACATATAGTCCTTTTACAATATCTCCAAAACCTTTTTCTTTTTCAACTGCTTTTACAGTGTCTACTTGTCCCGCAAAAGCAACTGCTTTTGATGTTCTTATGATATTATATTTTACCTTTTTAGTTGTATTTTCAGGCAATAAATTTTCTATACATACTAATACATTATTGTATTTTCCTACAGCACCTTTTTTAGCCAACTCAACATTGTTAGTTAATGTTTCTGTTAATGCTTGTCTTAAGAATGAATACATTTTTGGTGAAAATTCACCATATAATTCAGAAGTTGGATTTACATTTTTTTCATATAAAGCAACTAATCCTTCTTCTACAGCAGGAATAACTGTTGTTTTAGAAGGTGTTATAGCTGTTCCTTGTGCTATTACTGTATCTTCTTTTTCTGCTGCATCTTTTATAATTTTAGCAACATATTTATCTCCTTCTTCATGTAAATGTTTAGCACATTCTTTTGCATCATTTTCCATTACTCCTGGAATAGATTGTGCTTTGTCTACATTGTCAAAATATCTTGCAAAATATTTGAATTGGTCTATTACTAATTCTTGGTCATTACCATCAACATTTTCAATAGTAATATCTGTTCCAGGTACATATGTACCAATTGTTGGTTTTACTGAGCCTGTTATTTTTAATTTATTTCCTGCTTTTATTTCTCCGTCAAATTGATAATCACAATGTGTTCTAAGACCTGTTAAGGTATCTAGAGCATTTTGAATTTTTTTGCTCCATAATGTTTGTTTGAAAACTGCTACTGACATATGTTTTTCCTCCTTCAATTTTTCATATTTTTGTACCATTGTAATCTTGACTTATCAACAATTTCCATTATCTTAGGATTGTTTAATTCTTCATCAGTTAACTTGTCAAAATCTTCTGGACTATAATAATCTTTTATTTGTTTTACTGTTGTTGTACTTTTTGCACTTCCTGGACTTTTAGGTTTTTCAATTTTAGGATTGTTAACTTGTTTATATATGTCTACTATCTTTTCTACTGGTGTATTGATTGTAAATTGTTGTCTAAAATCAATGAAATTCTTGTCTTTTAACATTTCTGTGTCATATCCTTTAGATTTTAATTTTTCAATGTCTTTTCTGTTTACAAGTTCTTTGC
>CALXZF010000150.1 GCA_944393165.1 uncultured Clostridia bacterium | reverse complement strand
AAGAGAAAGGAATAAAGAAAGATATATTATTGGAAGCTATAGAAACAGCTTTAGTTACAGCATATAAAAGAAATTTTGATTCTGCAGACAATGTAAGAATTACTATGGATAAAGAAACAGGAGAAATTCATGTATATGCAGAAAAAGATGTTGTAGAAAAACCAGAAGATGTTGAAAACAGCAAACTACAAATTTGTTTGGATGATGCAAGAAAAATAAATAAAAAGTTAGAAGTTGGGGATAAAGCTGAAATAGAGCAAGTTCCAAAAAACTTTGGAAGAATTGCAGCTCAAACTGCAAAACAAGTAATTATCCAAAAGATTAGAGAAGAATCAAGAAATTTCTTATTTGATGAGTTCAATGAAAGAAAAGGCGAAATAGTTTCTGGAATAGTTCAAAAAGCAGACGGAGGAATTGTTGTAGTTGATTTAGGAAAACTTGAGGGTGTTATGCCAGTTAAGGAGCAAATTCCAACAGAAAAATATAAAGTAAACGATAAAATTAGAGGATATATTTTAGATGTTGAAAGAGGTACAAAAGGAGCTCCACAAGTAATTCTTTCAAGGGCACATAATGATTTCGTTAGAAAATTATTTGAATTAGAAATACCAGAAATCTATGAAGGATTAATAGAAATAAAAGGTGTATCTAGAGATCCAGGCAATAGATGTAAAGTTGCAGTATATTCTCCAAATGAAAACATTGATCCGGTTGGTTCATGTGTTGGACAAAAAGGTATCCGTATTCAAAACATAATAAATGAATTAAATGGAGAAAAAATTGATGTTATAGAATGGTCAGAAGACCCAGCAATATATATTTCTGCAGCATTACTTCCAGCAGAAGTAATGGCAGTTGATGTTAAGCCAGAAGAAAAATTTGCACAAGTTATTGTAAGGGATGACCAATTATCATTGGCAATTGGTAAATCTGGACAAAATGCAAGACTTGCAGCAAGACTTACAAATTGGAAAATAGATATAAAGAGTGAATCTCAATTTAGAGAAATGTTAGCAAAAATGAATGAAGAACAACAAGAAACTGCAGAAAATGAAGAAGAATAATATTGGGCAAGCTGAATAAAATAGAGGAAGAGGGATTTTGTTTGAAGAATGTACCAGAACGAACATGTATTGGTTGCAATTCTCAAAAAGATAAAAGAGAATTAATACGAATTGTTAAAAATAAAGAAGGAATTATTTCTGTAGATAAAACCGGTAAAGCAAATGGCAGAGGTGCATATATATGTAACAATATCGAGTGCTTGGAAAAAGCAATTAAATCTAAGAGATTAGAAAGAACATTTAAAACAAAAATAGCTGAAGAAATTTATGATAGTTTAAGAGGTGTAATTGTTGATAAATAACAGAATATGTGGATTGTTAGGTTTGGCAAGGCGAGCGGGCAAAGTAAGCTTTGGAACTGAAATGTGTATACAAGATATAGAGAAAAATAGAATAAAATTAATAATTATTGCAAAAGATGCATCTACGAAAACAAAAACAAACTTTGAGGGTATGTGTAAAGCAAAAAATATTCCTATGTTTGAAATTTTGACAATAGATGAGCTCAGTAAAGCAATAGGGCAATCAAATAAAGCTATAATAGGTGTAAAAGATAAAAATTTTTAAAATGAAATTATAAAAATAATTAATGGGGGTGAAGCTATTGGGTAAGATAAAAATACACGAAATAGCAAAAGAAGTAGGTTTAACAAGTAAGGATGTAATACAAATAGCAAATGATTTAGGAATTGGAGTAACAAGTCATTTAAGTGCAGTCAGCGATGAACAAGCTGAAATAATCAAAAAGAATGCAAAAGTAAATAATAATTCCGATAAAGGTAATGAGAAAAAAGAGAACAAATCTAATAAAAAAGAGACTACTTCTTCAAACCAGAAAAAAGGCGAAACTCCTGTTATTATTAGAAGAGAAGTTATAATCGCAGAAGAAGATGAAAAAAAGGAAGAGGAAGACAGAGCAAAAGAAAATAGAAAAAAAGGTATAGGGTTTGTGGAAAGAACTAATAAAAAAGACTACAACATTGTATATAGAAATAAGCAAACCAAACCGCTTACTGTTAGTGAGCTTTTCGGATTAAAACCAAAAGAAGAACCTAAAAAGGAAGTTGTAGAAGAAAAGAAAGAAATAGTGGAGGAGAAGTTAGAAAGCAGTAAGGAGACTGAGTTAAAAAAAGAACCTGAAAATTCTGTTAATGAAGTAAGCCAAGCTAGTGTAAAAGAAGAAAATATGCAAAGTACTACAAAAACAAATAATCAAAATAAAAATTTCGAAAATAGAAATAATAATTATAGAAACAACAATAGACCTAACTTTAATAATAGAAATAATAACTTTAGGAACAATAATAACAATAATTATAGAAATAATGATAGAAACCAAAATTACAGAAATAATAATGATAAATTTAATAGAACTGGTAATAATAATTTTAGAAACAATAACCAAGCCGGAAGATTTGGTGGCAGAAGGTCTTTAGACGAAAAGGGAATTGATAAAAACATTAAAAACATAATGGCAACAGAAATGCCAGAAAAAGAAAATCAAAGAGATTATAGTAGCAAAGTTATCGATAAACAAAAAGCAAATAGCAGATATGATGATAGTAAATCTAACAAAAAAGGAAATAGATCAAGAAGAAATAATCAATTTGATGAATTTGATAGTGGAAAATTAAAAGATTTAAAACAAGTTGATAAATTATCAAATATGTTCACCGAACAAGACGGCGGAATGTTAGAATATTATGATTTAACAACAGCTAGAGGTAAAAGAAATAAAAAGAAAGTTCAAAAAGACAGTGGAGAAAGAAACAAACAAAAAATATTTGAACTTAAAGAAATCACAATTCCAGAAAATATTACTGTAAAAGATTTGGCAGCTGAAATGAAAAAAACTTCTGCAGAAGTAATTAAAAAGTTATTTGGTCTAGGAATAATGGCAACTATAAATAACACAATAGATTTTGATACTGCATATTTAGTTGCAAGTGAGTTTGGAATTACTGCAAATAAGAAGACAGAAGTAAAAGAAGAAGACATCTTATTTGATGATACAGAAGATTCAGCAGATGAATTAGAGCCAAGACCACCAGTAGTTGTAGTAATGGGTCATGTTGACCATGGTAAAACTTCTTTACTTGATGCAATAAGAAGCACTAATGTAATTGAAGGAGAAGCAGGAGGAATTACACAACATATAGGTGCATATATGGTTAATGTAAATGGAAGAGAAATTACTTTCTTAGATACACCGGGACATGAAGCATTTACTAGCATGAGAGCAAGAGGTGCTCAAATTACAGATATAGCAATTTTAGTAATTGCAGCAGATGACGGTGTAATGCCACAAACAGTAGAGGCAATTAACCATGCAAAAGCTGCAGAAATACCAATCATAGTAGCAGTAAACAAAATAGATTTGCCAGGTGCAAATGTAGAAAAAATAAAACAAGAGCTAATGGAATATGAACTAGTTCCAGAAGAATGGGGCGGAGACACAATTTTTGTTCCAATATCAGCTAAAAATCATATAAATATAGAAAATCTATTAGAAATGGTATTACTTGTTGCTGATGTAAAAGAACTTAAAGCAAATCCAAGAAAACAAGCAAAAGGTACTGTAATAGAAGCTAGACTTGACAAAGCAAAAGGACCAATAGCATCAATGTTAGTTCAAAGAGGAACACTTGATGTAGGAGACACAATTGTTGTGGGAACATCTATTGGTAGAATAAGAGCAATGAGAAATGATAAAGGACAAAAAATTAAAAAAGCCGGCCCTTCTACGCCAGTGGAAATTATGGGACTTACAAATGTACCAGAAGCTGGAGATACATTCTACGAAGTTAAAGATGAGAAAATGGCTAAACATCTAGTTGAAAGAAGAAAACGCCAAGAAAGAGAAAAAGCTATAGCAGAACAAAGTAAAGTAACATTAAGCAACTTATTCGAAAGAATGGAAAGCGAAAACTTAAAACAACTAGATATAATAGTTAAAGCAGATGTACAAGGAACTGCACAAGCATTAAAACAATCATTAGAAAAAATATCTAATGAAGAAGTTAGAGTTAGGGTTATACATTCAGCTGTTGGTGCTGTATCAGAATCAGATGTACAACTTGCAAAAGCAGCAAAAGCAATAATAATAGCATTCAATGTAAGACCAAGCATAGAAGCAAAAGATATGGCTGAAAAAGATAGCGTAGAAATCAAGCAATATTCAGTTATATACAATGCTATAGAAGATGTAGAAGCAGCAATGAAGGGAATGCTTGCCCCAGTATATGAGGAAAAAGTTATAGGAAATGTAGAAGTAAGACAAACATTTAAAGTTTCTAGTGTTGGAACAATTGCTGGTGCATATGTATTAGACGGAAAAGTAGAAAGAAATGCAGGAGTAAGAGTAATTCGTGACAATGTAGTAATACATGACGGAAAACTTGCTTCATTAAAGCGTTTCAAAGATGATGTAAAAGAAGTTACAAAAGGATTTGAATGCGGAATTCAAATAGAGAAATATAATGACATAAAAGAAGGGGACATCATAGAAGTTTATGTTATGGAGGAAGTAAAAAGATAAGCGCGTGAACAAAGGGGACACTCCATTTTAGCCAAGAAGTTGGTCAAAAGGGACACTCCATTTCGTCCAAGAAGTTGGTCAAATGGGACACTCCATTTCGTCCAAGAAGTTGGTCAAATGGAGATGCTTCTTTAAGTTCAAAAGTTAACAAGGTAATGGGATAATAGGGCAGTCTAGATGTAATGTGAAAACAGTGAAGTTGTCGTTTCAAGGTCTGTCCCCAAGCGACAAAGTTGTCGTTTCAAGGCCTGTCCCTCAGCGACAAAGTTGTCGTTTTAAGGCTTGTCCCCAAACGACAGCAAAACGACAGAAGGAGGAAAAGATATGCCTAAGAATGAGGATAGATTAAATAGAATAAATGAGGAATTGAAAAAAGAGTTAAGTCAAGTACTTAACTATGAATTGAAGAATCCAAATGTTACAGGCATGCTAAGTGTAACTAAAGTGAAAATCACTCCTGATTTTAAATATGCTAAAGTATATGTTAGTATTTTAAATTCAAAGAATATAAAGAAAACTATGGAAGGGCTTAGGGAGTCTTCGGGATTTATAAGGTCAAGACTAGCAAAAACTGTAAATTTGAGAATTACTCCAGAATTAACATTTGAAATAGATGATTCGCTTGAATATGGTGCAAGGATTGATTCTATTTTAAAGGAGCTTAAAGTAAATAGTAACAGCGACGATGATAATTTAGTATAAAAAGAAAGAGGAGTGCAAATGAGTACTTTAGATAATATTTTAGAAGAAATAAATAAAGCTGATTCCATTGTTATATTAACACATGAAAATCCTGACGGAGATGCAATTGGAACAGGGCTTGCTTTATATATTGCATTAAAACAAATGGGAAAAAATCCTGATATAATTATTCCGGAATACCCAAGAACATTTGAATTTTTACCAGGGACTGATGAGATTAAGAAAGAATCAAGCATTGAAAAATACGATTTGGCAATTTCTGTAGATTGTGCAACTGTTAAAATGCTTAATGGCTTTGCAAGTTATTTTGAAAATGCAAAAGTAAAAATTTGTATAGACCACCATAGCACAAATACTATGTTTGGAGATTATAACTATGTGAGCCCCGATGCACCAGCTTGTGCACAAATACTTTTAATTATTCTTGAATATTTTAAAGTAGATGTGACTAAAGAAATTGGTACATGTATTCTTGCTGGAATAATTACAGATACAGGTGGATTTAAGTATTCAGGAGTTACCGCAGAAACATTTGAATTTGTTGCTGGCTTATTAAGTAAAGGAATCAATGTATCTAAAATATATAAAAAAGTTTTACAGACTAAATCTAGAGCTAGTTTTGAATTAAGCAGGATTGCAGCAAACAGACTAGAATTTTTAGAAGACGGAAAAGTTGCATTTACATATATTACTAGAGAAGATGAAGCAAAAGTAAATTATGAAAATGGAAGCCATGAAGGAATTGTAGAAACTGGAAGAGATATAGAAGGTGTAGAAGTTTCTATATTTATACGCGAAATAGAAGGCGGATGTAAAGTTTCTATGAGGTCAAACGAGTATGTAAATGTTTCAGATGTATGCCTTTTACTTGGTGGTGGAGGACATCCACATGCTGCTGGTGCTACTATGCAATGTAGTATAGAGCAAGCAAAAGAGAAAATCCTTAGACAAGTAAAAGCAGTGCTATAATATCCAGAAAAGACATTGATAATTATATTAAAGGAAAATACTACAACAATCTATAACTGTTTAATCAACAGAGAGCATACTGATAATTGTATGAAAAAGAATAACATATAACATAGATTAAAATAGATCAGAGTTAAGTTTTATAAAATATTCGATAATTATTAAGATAAAATTTAATATTCGTATATTTTATAAAATAATATTCTGGTCATTTTATAAGTATTGGCCTAGCTGAAAATATAATTTAATTGTATTTATAGCAAATATTGTGTTTATGCAAATGAAATATCAAATACGATTGGCAAGGAGGAAGAAAATTTGGACGGAATAATTCTAATAAACAAACCAAAAGAATGTACCTCACATGATGTAGTAAATAAAGTTAAACATCTATTAAAAGTTAAAGTTGGACATGCAGGAACACTTGATCCCAATGCAACAGGTTTGTTGCCAATTTTAATAGGAAAAGGAACGAAGCTTTCATATTATTTAATCGGCCATGATAAAGAATATGAAGTCATATTAGAATTAGGTAAGAAAACAGATACTGCTGATGCAGAAGGAAATATTCTAGAAGTGCAAAATGTGGATAAAAGTATTTTAAATGAAGGAAATGTTGCACAAGTGCTAAATGGATTTATAGGAAAACAAAAACAGGTTCCACCAATGTATTCAGCAATTAAGGTAAAAGGAAAAAAACTTTATGAATATGCTAGAAAAGATATAAAATTAGAAATAGAACCAAGGGATATAGAAATATATGATATAAAATTAACTAGAATATATCAAGATGAGAACACAATAAGTTTTACAGTGCAATGTTCAAAAGGCACATATATTAGAAGCTTATGCGAAGATATAGCAAAAAGCTTAGGAACAATTGGTTTTATGAAAGAGTTAAACAGAACCAAGATAGGGATTCTTAATAATGCTAATGGAGCAAAAACAAACTATACTTTTGACATAAAAAATAGTATAACAATAAATGATTTAGAACAAAATATAGATAATCAAGATTATTTGTTAAATCACATTATTTCTATAGAAGAGTTTTTCAAACTTGCATATGGAAAAGAGAATAATATATGCTTAAACAATAGAAAACTAGAGCTATTTCTTAATGGCGTAAAACTTTCATTTGATGAAGAAGAAGGACTATATAGAATATATAACCATGAAAAAGAGTTTATAGGAATTGGTAGTATCAAAGAAGGGCTTTTAAAAAGAGAAATAGTGTAGACCTATATACATAGAATTTACTTTTGTAAAAAGTTGCTAAAAATATTTTTTCAAATTACTTGAAAAAGAAATAAAGATATGATAATATATAGTTACATTGAAGTTAATAATTAAATATTTATTCCCTGCGTAGTGCGTGTAGACTGGAATTTTAGAACCAACAAAAGATTAAAGGGAGTCCGCCTTTGGATGTGGCGTGTATGCTTGCATTTATGTAAGAAACCCAGGAGCATTCAACAAGACACCCACCTGTGAAAACAGGCTCTTAAAATTTCATTCATCTTGCGGCTAATGTGGGGTATTTTTTTGTGAGGAGATTTTTTATTGAATATACAGGGACTTAGAAATATAGGAAGAAGTAAATTAATGGAATATAATGTGGAAGATGCTGTTATAAAGACTGATATATTACTTGAGTACTTGCTTAAAATGACTAAAACAGAGCTTTTAATAAATCAGCAAAACGAGGTTGATAAAAGGGTAGAACGAGAGTTTTTAGACAAAATTTTAGAAGTTGCAAATGGAAAACCAGTTCAATATATAACTCATAAGCAAGAGTTTATGAAACTTAATTTCTATGTTGATGAAAATGTTTTAATTCCTCAACCAGATACAGAAATATTGGTGGAAGAAACGGTCAAGAAAATATATGAAATAGTAGGTAGCGCAAATAAAAGTAATATAAAAGTCTTAGATTTGTGCACAGGAAGCGGAGCAATAGCAATATCTATTTTTAAACAAATAGAGAGCTTAATTGAAAAAAATGAATTTAATATAGAAGTTTGGGCTAGTGATATAAGCAAGGAAGCAATAAAAATAGCAAAGAAAAATGCTATTACTAATAATGCACATATTAATTTTATAGAATCTAATATGTTTGAAAAAATCACTAAAAATTCATTTGATATAATTGTTTCAAATCCACCATATATTGAAACTGATACGATTTTGCAATTGTCAAAAGAAGTACAAAGCGAACCACATATAGCATTAGACGGAGGAAATGACGGACTTGATTTCTACAGAATAATTGCAAAAGAAGCAGCAAAATATATAAATAATCAAGGATATTTATTAGTGGAAATTGGGTATAATCAAAAAGAAAAAGTTACAAAGCTATTTAAAGAAAATGAAAACTATGCTAATATTAAATGTATACAAGACTTGGGAGGAAACGACAGAGTAATTGAAACTCAAGTGACTATGTTATAAAATGCTAGCAAATAATAGAATTTTAATTGGAACATTTGTCATAGGGAAAGTCCTTTGGAAGCCTAGAGCTAATAGATAGAATTAATTTACAACAAATGTTATCGAATGCTAAAGCAAAGCTATAAACAAGAAAAATAAAAGGAAGTGAAATAATTTGTCATTTTCATCAGATGTAAAAGAAGAATTGAGTAAATTAAGCAATTTAGCAAATAAAGAATGTGTAAAAGCAGAATTGTATGGATACATATGTACAGCAAATGTTGCAGAAGAGAAAAAATGCTTAAAATTTACTACAGAAAGTGAATATAATATAAATAGATTTAGTAAATTACTGAATAATGAAAACATTTCAAATTATGATATAGACATTTCAGGGAAAAACTATACTATAACTGTTGCAAAAAAAGATACTCAAAATATATTAGAGTTATATAATGGATATAGTGTAGAAAATTTAGAACTTACCCAAAAAGCATATATAAGAGGAGCTTTTTTGGGTGGAGGAAGCATAAATAATCCTAAAAACAAATATCATATAGAATTAAGTTTAAAAGATAAAAATATAGCTGAAATAATTATAGATATTTTAAAAGCATATAACATTAACTTTAAAATTTTAAATTCTCAAAATAAATGTTCAATATACTCAAAGGACGGAGAAGAAATATCAAAGTTTTTAGCTTTTATTGGAGCTAGTAAATCTGTTTTAGTGTTTGAAGAAATTCGAGTATATAGAGATATGAGAAACAATATTAACAGAATAGTAAATTGCGAAACAGCAAACTTAGGAAAAACTGTTGATGCAGCAGTAAAACAAATAGAAGCAATAAATAGGCTAAAAGAAAATGGAAAATTCAATGATTTACCGGATAATCTAAAAGAAATTGCAAATCTAAGATTAGCAAATCCTGAGGCGTCACTGGTAGAATTAGGGCAAATGCTAAAAAAGCCAATAGGAAAATCAGGAGTAAACTATAGATTAAACACTATTATTAAAATGTCGTTTTAGGGACAGGCCTTAAAACGACAACTTTGTCGCAGGGGGACAGGCCTTGAAACGACAACTTTGTCGCTAGGGGACAGGCCTTAAAGCAATGACTTTCCCATAGAAAATTTTGTATTAATAGATATAGCAAGTTATGCAAAAAAATACCTACCCCAAGTACAACAAAAGTGATACAAAAAACACCTGTCCAAAGTATAACAAAATGATACAAAAATATCTGTCAAAAATACAACAAAAACGATACAAAAACACCTGTCCAAAGTGTGACAACCATTGTAACGAAAAGAAGGAGTAACCATGGAATCTAATAATAAAAATAGTAAAGAAGAGAATAGAGAAAACACTAAAAACATAGGATTATATATACACATACCTTTCTGTAAGAGCAAGTGTAAGTATTGCGATTTTAAGTCATATGCTGGAAAAGAAGCCCTTATAGAGCAATATATAAAATGGCTTAAATATGAGTTACAAAGTGTGGGAGAAGGGAATAAGCTGGATTTCGAAAATAATCTAGATAAATTGGCGATTGTAAAAACAATATATATTGGAGGAGGGACTCCTTCAATCATTGAATCAAAACATATTGAGGAGATTTTAAATATTATTAAAGAATATTATACAATAGCAAATGATGCAGAAATTACAATCGAGATAAATCCTGGAACGGTTGATGAAGACAAGCTATTAACATATAAAGCAAGTGGGATTAACAGATTAAGCATCGGCTTGCAAGCTACAGATGATAGACTTTTGAAGAAAATAGGGAGAATTCATAGTTATAATGATTTTTTACATACATATAATTTGGCAAGAAAAATTGGTTTTGAAAATATAAATGTGGATTTGATGTTAGGATTACCTGAACAGAGCATTAAAAATTTGGAAACAAGTATAAATGAATTAATTAAACTTAGTCCAGAACATATATCTGTATATTCACTAATTGTAGAAGAAGGAACCCCTTTTTTTACAATGTGGGAGAATAATGAGCTAGCATTACCAGGTGATGAAACAGAAAGAAAGATGTATTGGAAAGCCAAAGAAATGCTAGAAGAAGCGGGATATACTCATTATGAGATTTCAAATTTTGCAAAAAAAGGATATGAATCTAAACATAATTTGGCTTGTTGGAATCAGGAAGAGTATATAGGTTTGGGAGTGGCAGCTCATTCATACACAAATAGTGTAAGGTATTCTAATATTGATGATATTGAACAATATATAAAAAATTATGAAACCAACAATGAAGTAGATAATTTCGTATTCCATGAAAAACAAAATAAAGAGTCTAAGATGAAAGAATTTATGATGCTTGGTTTAAGAAAAATACAAGGAGTGCGAGTAAGTGTTTTTAAAAACAAGTTTGCGGAAAGCCCAATATTTCTATATAGAAAAGAGCTTGAGAAATTGGTAAACGAGGAGTTATTAGAAATAGACGGAGATTATATAAAACTTACTAATAAGGGACTTGATTTAGCAAATTTGGTTTGGGAAGAATTTGTGTAGAACTATTATTGAGAGCAGAGATGTATGAAGACGGAAAAACACGAAGGAGAGAAAAGTAGAAAAGACGGAAAAGCGCAAAGGAGAGAAACATGGAAAATACATAAAAGCAGAAAAACAGAAAGGTAGGAAAACAGAAAAATTAGTAAAAGCAAAAAAGAGAAACATTATACATTTGGGGATTTTATACACCTAAAAATATATAATGTTTCTCTTTTTAGTGATGCAATTATTTGATAATGTCAATTAACAATGTTATTTTATCACACCGATTCATTACGCCACATTTGCTGAGACCTATTCGAAATTTTCATAATATGCATCCAAGCTGTTTAACAAATCTGTTTGCTCTTCCTCATTAAGATATCCATTTTCTACCATGTCCGCAATTACTTTTTCTTGCCTATCTCGCGTAAGTTCAGGATTTACTGTAGGTGCATAAACGCTTGGAGCATTGGGAACGCCAGCATGCTTTGTGCAGTCGGCTAAAGTCTTTTCGTCTACACTTTTTCCTAAATACCCTTGACACGCTTCTGCAATACCATAGTATCCGTCACCAAAATAAATAGTATTTACATATAGTTCTAAAATTTGATTTTTACTATATTTTTTTTCTAAATCAAATGCGGTTAAAATCTCAGCAACCTTTCTAGTTACAGGATTTTGTTCATTTATATAAAAAATATTTTTTGCGACTTGTTGTGTTATTGTGCTACCACCTTCTCGCAAAGAAAAAGTTGTAACATTTACATATATTGCTCTTCCTATAGCAATCAAATCAATAGCACCATGTTCTCTAAATCTATGGTCTTCTACAGCTATAACAGCATTTATATAATTTTGAGGTAAATCTTCATATTTTATATAATCGGGGTCTGCCATAACTTCTTCTATTGCGGTCTCTAGTGTTTCACCATTTAATGCTTTTTTATACAAGCTGTCTCCAGCCACATATAATGCAATTCCTGCTATAATTATTATAACTAATATAATTAATAGTACATTTCTTAATACTTTCAAGCAAATCACCTCTTTAGAATTATTATACCATTAAGGTGATATAAAATCTATTAATAATTTATTAATCTTAAATTTAATCTACAAGCATTGGCCCAATATTTGTCACTGTACCAGCACCAAGGGTCAGTACAATGTCATCTGGTTTGGCGTTCTCTTTCACATATTTTACTATTTCTTCAAAATCAGGAATATATTTTGCATCATGTCCTAAACTTTTAATTTTATCCACTAAATCTTTTGCAGAAATATTATAAGTATTATTTTCTCTTGCTGCATAAATATCTGTAACTATTACATTATCAAAATTTAATAAAGCATTTGCAAAATCATCTAGTAAATTCTTAGTTCTACTATATGTGTGTGGTTGGAAAATAACCCATGATTTATTGTATTTCTTTTGTTTTAATGCATTTGCTGTAGCCATAATTTCAGTTGGATGATGTCCGTAATCATCATAAACACTAACATTATTAAAGCTTCCTTTGTATTCGAATCTTCTATGGGCACCAGTATATTTGTGCAATGCATTTTTTATATCTTCTCTTTCTAATCCATATTCGTGGCATAATGCAATACAAGCTAAAGCATTCATTACATTGTGAACTCCAGGAACAGACATAGAAATTGTTTTATAAAAATTATTATTGTAATATACATCAAAAGTTGGGAATCCATTATTGCTATACACAATATTTCTTGCAACAAAATTTGCATTTTGATTTTCTATTCCATAAGTTACTACTTTTGCAGTTGTATTTTTTGTAAGAGTTCTGCAATTTGGGTCATCCCAGTTGATAACAAGTAAGCCGTCCTCAGGGATAAGCTTTATGTAATTACCAAAAGACTTTACAATGTTTTCTAAACTTCCAAAATAATCTAAATGGTCATTATCTATATTTAATATAACCTCTGCCTTAGGGAATAATTTTAAATAACTTTCAACATATTCACAAGCTTCAATAATAAAGTAATTAGTGTTTCCAACTCTATAATTACCGTCGATTTGTTTTAAATATGCACCAACTTGTATTGAAGGATCTTTACCAGCTTCTAAAAAGCATAAAGAAATCATAGAAGTAGTTGTAGTTTTTCCATGTGTTCCAGATATGCAAATAGTATCTTTAAAAGATTTTGTAAGAATACCCAAAAAAGTACCTCTTTCTATTACTGGAATATTTAATTCTTTAGCTCTAACTAATTCAGGATCATCTTTTTTAATTGCTGCACTATATACAACTAAGTTAGATTTTTCTAGGTTTTCCATATCATGACCAATCGTTACATGAATATGATTTTTTACCAACTTATCTGTAACTTCAGACTGAGATGAGTCTGAACCTGTCACAATAAAGCCACATGAATGCAAAATTTCTGCTATGCCACTCATGCTAACTCCACCGATTCCTAACATATGTATATGTTTATATTGTCTTATATTATCTATGTTTATCATTTTAATAATCACTCCCTATATAGCCTTAAATCATCAATATTATATACTCTTTTATCATTTTTTTCAATATAATATATTATAAATTTAAGATTTTCGTGAATTAAAAGTATTGGGAAACAGGGGAGAAAAGACAATTCTATAAAATAATTGTAGAAAATAAAAAAATAAAGAAGGAAAAAAGATTTTTTTGAAGAATATAATAATTGTACATATATAAGTCACCAAAGACAATAAATGTACAAAATATTTTAAGACTTTTGAAGGGAAGGTGCACGAGATGCAAATAACAGATGTACGTTTAAGAAAAGTAAATTCAGAGAACAGAATGAAAGCTGTTGCTTCTGTAACATTCGATAATGAATTCGTAGTACACGATATCAAAGTTATCGAAAGCCAAGATGGATTATTCATAGCTATGCCTAGCAGAAAAACTCCAAACGGAGAATTCAAAGATATAGCTCATCCAATAAATCCAGAGACAAGAGAGAAAATTCAAAAAGCTATATTAGAAGCTTATGA
>CALXZF010000149.1 GCA_944393165.1 uncultured Clostridia bacterium | reverse complement strand
AACTCTCTTCCTACTGCTCCATATCCTTGTAAACTTAAAGTTCCATCCTTTTTAGCATTTTTTATATCATTCTTAATTACATAAGCTTTCATTAAATCTAGTAGTTTTCCCCCTGTATCAATTACTATTGTTTCATAATCGTTTAGATCTCCTTTTAAATCTTCTAGTAATTGCTCATAACTTTCTGGTTGTATATAATCCTTTCTTACACTTGCTATTACTCTATTAATTCCAAAGTCCACATCTATTAGTAATGGTTTCGGTGCTGATAATCCCAAAGTAGTTTTTCCTATTCCAGGATATCCCGCTATTAGCACCCTATATTTATTTGTTTCATTTATCATTTCTGCTGGTTTTTTTATCATTTAAATTTCCTCCTTTAACTTTCTTATTTTTTCTCTCAATTCATCAGCATATCTATAATCTGAGCTGTCCCAATGGTCTTGCATTTGTAACATGAAATATTTATGCTCTAGTTCTTCTAATGTCTCTGACATTTATTCCTCCCTCTTGCAATTTCTCTGTATTTGTGCTAAACTTAAATACAGAATTGCATATTTTTATATGTTTTATGAGAAGTTATTTCACGTTTGCGGTTGTGATAACTTCTTTTATTTTTGTTACTTTATTTTCTGCTATATCATAATCGTTTATTATCTTTCCTATCTTGCTTAGTTGCTTTTCTAAGTATGTATTGTCGTCTTGTGTGTCTTCTAGTTCTGCTCTTAATTCCTTATTTTCACTACATACTTGTAAGTTTTCTTCTTTTTGCTCTGCTATTATTTGCTCTTTCCTTGCACATTCTTTTATGCACATATATCCAGCTACCGCCATGCCTACAAATACTCCAAACAGGCAACATATTATTGCTTCCATAGTTCCTCCTTCCTAGCCTATAAGGGCTTTTACTATCCATATAATCCACATGCTACAAAATCCTGTGAATAATAAAATGTTTTCTACTGCTTGTCCTATTTTGCAGTATCTCTTTTGTTCTTTTGTCATCTTTATCACTTCCTTTCCAATAAAATATTTTGTAATAATTTTATAGTCGTCTCTGCTTCTATTCTTTTTTTATGTTCTTCTTCATACACCTGTCTTGATACTGTGTCTCCGCCAATCTTTATCTTCCACCTACTACCGTATTTTTTCCCTTCTACATCGCCGTTATATATCATTTGCAAAGCTACATCGTGTCCTATATTCTTTCGTCGCATAAATTCATTTAAACTTATCCACTCTTCTTCCACTATTCCGCCTCCTTCGCTTTTGTTTCACAATTAGTGAAAGTAAACGGTACAAAAATATCACTAACATTACATTCTAAGACTCTTGCTATTTCTTCTGCTTTATCTTTTGGAATCTTTCGTTGGTTGTTTTCATACATGTTGTAGCAGCCTATTGAAACATTTATATTCTCTGCCATAAACTGCTGCGTATATCCTTTTTCTTGCCTTTTTTTCTCAACTACTGTCATTTTTTCGCCTCCTTATTTTACTACTTGTGAAATCTGCAATTATAATATAACGCCTTGTGAAGTTTGTCAATACTTTTTTAACATTTTGTGAAAATATTTTACATTAAGTGAAAAAAGTGTTATAATATCAATAGTTTTCACAATTTGTAAAATCTGTAAAGGAAGGATTATATGGAAAATATTTTAGGAAAAAGAATTGAATTAGAAAGAATTAGGCTTGGTTTAAATCAAATTGAATTAGCTAAAAAATTAAATCTATCTTCTAGTGCTTCAATATCACAATATGAAAGTGGGGATAGAATACCTAGTGATGATATAAAATTAAAGATGTGCGAAGTTTTTAATTGTTCATTAGATTATTTAATGGGCAAATCAGATATACGAAATCTTGAGAAAGTACAAAGTGACCCACTTGGTTTAGCAAAAATAGGTTTTAATATGGAAAACTACACTCCACTTACAGAAAAACAAAAAGAGCAAATAAAAGATTTACTAGAAATCATATTGAAGGATAATAAGAAAACAAAAGAAGATAAATAAGCGAGGTAAATTGTATGAAATTAGAAAATTTATATGATTTAGCAGAAAAAGAAAATATAAAGATATATGACTGGCATATTGAAGATGCAAATGGCATTTTTGTAAATATAGATAAAATAAATGCTATTGCATTAAATTATGATGAGCTGGGAACATATATAGAAGAAAAACAGACTCTTGCAGAAGAACTTGGACACTATTATATGGACGCCACATATTCTCCATACTGTCAAAATTATGACTTAATAAGTAGACAGGAATATAGAGCGAAGAAATGGGCATATTTTACTTTAATTCCTTACGAAAAGCTAAAATTAGCCATTAAAAAGCGGAGTTAATACAGTTTATTATCTAGCTGAATATTTTGATGTTACAGTTGAATATATGCAAAAAGCATTGGAGTTTTATAAAGAAAAATATGGAAATTTTACAAATGATGAAGCATTAGAAATAATGCTTTAAATTATAATTATATAATCAAACGGAGGTTTGTATGGCGAGAAAAACTAATATAGAAGTAAACGGAAAAAACTATTATAGAGTAACTAAAACAATAGGTCATAGAGCAGATGGTACCGCTATTCGCAAACAGTTTTATGGAACAGGAGTAAATGAAGCTAATGAAAAGGCTGACGAATATATAAAAAAATTAAAAATGGGACTCTTGAATAATAATCAATTATACACAATAAATTCTCTACTTCCAAAATGGCTTTTTGATGTAAAAAGGAATGAAATAAAAGCAACTTCATTTGAAGCATATGAAAGCACATATAGAAATTATGTTAATCCATATTTGATTGCTGATTTGCCTATAAATGATTTAAAAACTCTAAAAATACAAGAGTTTTACAATAAGCTAATTAAAGATAATATCTCTCCTAACAATGTAAAAAAAGTCCATAAATTACTAAGGCAATTCTTTAGTTATGCAGAGAAAGAAGGATATATTATAAAAAATCCTTGTATAAATGCTACTTTGCCCAAAAACAAAAAAGAAATTGAGAATATAATAGCTGAAAGAAAAACCAAATTTCAATATTTTGATGAAAAAGAAATAAAACAACTTTTAAATCTATTTAAGAATACTAGATATGAAAATATAATAAAATTTGCTTTAGGTACAGGGATGAGAAAAGGAGAAATCCTCGGACTACAATGGCGAGATGTGGATTTTAATAATAGAAATATACATGTAGTACATAATTTAAGTTATGTAGCAAATATAGCCAACAATGGGATGAGAACTTATAGAACTATTCTACAAACTCCTAAAAGTGAAAACTCTATTAGAATAATACCTATGTCAAAACAGATATATAATTTGTTAAATTCTTTAAATTCTTTAAATAAAGATTCTGACTATGTTTTTAGCAGTAGGGGTTCTCATTTTGATATAAAATGGACTGAAAAGTTTTGGAGCAAAACTTTGAAAGGAACTAATTTAGAAGGCAAGACATTTCACGATTTAAGACATACTTTTGCCACTATGCTTCTTTTAAATGGTGCTAATTTAATTCAAATAAAAGAATTATTAGGGCATTCTTCTGTAAAAATAACCGAAATGTATTTAGATGCTTTACCAAAATCAAAACAAGAAATTGTAAATAAAATAGATTATCTTCTAAACTAATGTGTTAAAAAAGTGTTAAATACAAAAAATAGCAAGGTGCTACAATTCGTGTAACCCTTGCTACATCTATGTTTTTATTCAATAACTTCTGAAACAACACCTGAACCTACAGTTCTACCACCTTCACGGATAGCGAATCTTAGTCCTTTTTCAATAGCTATTGGTGTAATAAGTTCAACTGTCATGTCTATGTTATCACCT
>CALXZF010000148.1 GCA_944393165.1 uncultured Clostridia bacterium | reverse complement strand
TTTAATAACTGATGTAAAAACACCTCAAGGAATTTTGGCTGTAGTAGAGAAGAATAGCTCAAATGTAATTGGCAATAGCGTTAGCAACAGCGCAAATGACAAATTAAATGATAATACTAAAAGTGGTGTTAGTATAAATAATATAGATTTTTCGCAAGATATTATTATTGCTTTAGACGGAGTACAAGACCCTGGGAATCTTGGAACTATATTAAGAACTGTAGATAGTGCAAACTTGAATCAAATAATCCTCTCAAAAAACACTGCAGACCCATATAATCCAAAGGTTGTTCGCTCAACAATGGGAGCAATATTTAGATTAAATATTATTCAAACTGAGGATTTAACCAAAACTTTGAAGGAAATAAAAAAGAAAAAATTTAAAATTATGATTACTTCATTGCAAGCTAAAGAAAACATTTATGAGGCAAACTATGACAAAAAAGTAATAGTTATAGGCAATGAAGCAAATGGGGTCTCACAAGAAATTCAAGATATTGCTGATGAAAAAGTTATAATACCAATGCTAGGAAAAACAGAAAGTCTTAATGCATCAGTGGCTACAGGAATTATGATTTATGAATATGTAAGAAGAAAAATATCTTAAACTACTAACCTTTATAACAATGTGAGCCATAGAAAGAAAGGAATAAAATATAATATGAAATTAGTAATTCAAAGAGTAAAAAATGCACAAGTTGATGTCGAAGGAAAAACGGTAGGAAAAATAGATAAAGGATTTTTAGTTTTGCTTGGGGTAACTCATACAGACACAAAAGAAATAGCAGATTATTTGGTAAAAAAGCTATGTAACTTAAGAGTATTTGAAGATGAAAATGAGAAAATGAATTTAGGACTAAAAGATGTAAATGGAGAATTACTTATTGTATCTCAATTTACACTATATGCAGATTGCACAGGAGGAAATCGCCCTTCATTCATAAATGCAGCAAAGCCAGACCAAGCAAATGAGTTATATGAATATTTTTGCCAAAAGTGTGAAGAGACTGGAATTAATGTACAAAAAGGAATTTTTGGGGCAGATATGAAAGTAAGCTTATTAAATGACGGGCCTGTTACAATAATACTAGAAAAATAAATGTTACTTTGGAAAGTTGTAAAAATTTATGTAATATAGTATACTATATAAGGATTAACAAAACTTCAAGAAAAATTAAAAAAGAGTTAGAAAAATTTAATACTAAAAAGGAATGATAAATAATGTATAGAGACCATAACTGTGGAGAATTAAACATAACAAATGTTGGAGAAGAAGTAAATTTAGCAGGTTGGATTCAAAAAATAAGAAATTTGGGTTCAATGAGCTTTATTGATTTAAGAGACCAATTTGGAATTACACAAATTGTAATTGCCGAAAATGATGACTTGCTACAAAAGGCAAAAGAGCTTGTTACAGAATGCGTAATTAGTGTTAAGGGAAAAGTAGTAGAAAGAAGTAATAAGAATCTAAAAATTCCAACAGGAGAAATAGAAATTGAAGCTAAAGAAATAACAGTTTTAGGTAAATGCAAAAATGTATTACCTTTCGAGATAAATTCTGAGCAAACTGGTGAAGCTAGAGAAGATTTAAGATTAGAGTATAGATTTTTAGATTTAAGAAATGATAAATTACATAAAACAATTATTCTAAGGTCAAATATAATGAAAACTCTTAGAAGAAAAATGGATGAGTTAGGATTTGTAGAAATACAAACTCCAATTTTGGCAAACTCTTCTCCAGAAGGAGCAAGAGATTTTCTAGTACCAAGTAGATTGCATCCAGGAGAATTCTATGCACTTCCACAGGCTCCACAACAATTTAAACAACTTCTAATGATAGGTGGATTTGATAAATATTATCAAATTGCACCATGCTTTAGAGATGAAGACCCTAGAGCAGATAGAGCACCTGGTGAATTTTATCAATTAGACTTCGAAATGAGTTTTGCTGAGCAAGAAGATGTGTTCAAAGTATTGGAAGACATTTTTACAACAGTATTTAAAGAACATACCACATGGACTGTTGATGAAGCACCATTTAGAAGAATTCCATATAAAGAAGCAATGGAAACATATGGAATTGATAAACCAGATTTAAGAAACCCATTAATAATTCAAGATGCTACAAAGCGATTTGTAGACACAGAATTTAATGCGTACAAAGGAAAAACAGTTAAAATTATTGTTGTTCCAAATGGGGCAGGGCAAGGAAGAAAATTCTTTGATAACATGACAGAATTCGCAAAAGAAGAGGCAGGAGCAAATGGACTTGCATGGGTAAAAGTGACTGCAGAAGGATATACAGGAGGAATTGCAAAATTTATAACAGATGATATAAAAGAAAAACTTGAAAAAGAATATAATGTAAAACAAAATGATTCTATTTTCTTTATAGCAGATGAGCTAAAAACAGCACAAAAAATAGCTGGATTAGTAAGGATTGAACTTGGAAAGAGATTAGATTTAATTGAGAAAAATGCATATCGTTTTTGCTTTATCACTGATTTTCCAATGTATGAATTGTCTGATGAAGGAACAATAGACTTCAATCATAACCCATTTTCTATGCCTCAAGGAGGAAGAGAAGCTTTAGAAAACAATAATCCATTGGAAATTATAGCATATCAATATGATGTAGTATGTAATGGCTATGAAATGGCTTCTGGAGCTGTTAGAAACCATGACCCAGAACTAATGGTTAAAGCTTTTGAAATAGCAGGATATAGCGAAAAAGAAGTAGAAGCAAGGTTTGGAGCATTATACAATGCTTTTCAATATGGAACACCGCCACATGCTGGTGCTGCACCAGGACTTGACAGAATGGTAATGCTTATTGCAGATTCTGACAATATAAGAGAGGTAATAGCATTCCCTAAAAACAAAAAAGCAAGAGATTTGCTTATGAGAGCTCCAAGTATAGTAACAAGCAAACAATTAGAAGATGTTCATATAAAAGTAGATATACATGAAGATAAATAAAGAAAATAGGTGCTAATATGTTACAATTCACGGCCGTTTTTGAGGCAAAGCAGTGTATATTTTGTATTTTCTGTTTTGGCAATTAGTATCAGCTGTAAATTGTAACGCTAATATTATTACATGTCAGATATAAAGTGAAAGAAATATAATCATAAAATTTGGATTCTAAAAATAAACAAAATATAAAAATGGAGGAAACAAATGGAGTATAGATATAAGCCAAGTGGAGTATGTTCTAGAGAGATGATAATAGAACTAGACGGAAATATAATAAAAAAATTAACAATAGTTGGTGGATGTCATGGAAACACACAAGGTGTATCAAAGTTAGTCCAAGGAATGAACATCAATGAAGTAATACATAGATTAAAAGGAATACCTTGTGGAAACAAAGGAACCTCTTGCCCAGACCAATTAGCGAAAGCATTAGAAGAAATAAAAGAAAAATATCAAATAGCGTAGAAATAAGTTAAAAAAACAAATAATACTTATGTTGCCTTATGAAAAGGTAAGAGAAAGAGGTAATAGATGAAGAAGAAGGTTCTGCTTGGAATGAGTGGAGGAGTAGATAGTTCAGTATCTGCCCTATTACTTCAAAGGCAAGGCTATGAAGTAATAGGACTTACAATGAAACTATGGAATCCGCATGGAATAGAACAGGAAGAGTCAATACAAGATGCCAAAAAAGTTTGTGAAAAACTAGGAATAATGCATTATGTAGTTGATTTACAACAAGAATTTAAAGAAAAAGTTGTAAAAGACTTTATATGTACATACATGTGTGGAAAAACTCCAAATCCATGTGTTCAATGTAATAAATTTATCAAATTTGGTGCGTTTTATGAGCTTGCAAAAAAATATGATTGTGAATACATTGCTACAGGGCACTATGCAAAAATAGCATATTCAGAAAAATATAATCAATATGTACTTACAAAATCACAAGCCAATACAAAAGACCAAACATATTTCTTGTATGGTATAAAAAAAGAAAGTTTGCCATATATATTATTTCCGCTTGCAGATTTTACAAGTAAAGATGAAATTAGAAAAATAGCATTAGAAGCGGGATTGGAAGTGGCGAAAAAGAAAGATAGTCAGGAAATTTGCTTCATACCGAATAATAATTATGCAGACTTCTTAAAAAATACAGAGCAAGGCATAAATAAAGAACAAAAAAATGGGAATATTATATTAAGTAATGGAGAAATTTTAGGTAAACATTCAGGACTAATAAATTATACAGTTGGCCAGAGAAAGGGACTTGGTATTTCATACAAAGAGCCACTTTATGTATTAAAATTAGACACTGAAAAGAATGCAGTTATTGTGGGGACAGAAGAGGAATTATATAGTGATACATTACAAGCAAATGAATTAAACTTTTTATTAGATATAGATTTGAGCAAAAAAATTGAAATAGAAGCAAAAGTAAGATATAGAGCCAAACCAGCAAAAGCTATTCTTGAAGTGGAAAAGGGTATAGCAAGAGTAACTTTTACTGAAAGACAAAAAGCGATTACACCAGGGCAATCAGTCGTGTTTTATCTAGAAGATGTAGTGCTTGGTGGAGGAAAAATATTTTGAACAAATTTTCGCAAAAATGTTGATTTATTGTAAATTAAATGATACAATATTGGCATAATGAAAATGAGGTGATTATATGTCGAAAAATGAATCTGAACAAGAGACACTTGAAGCATTAATTACACAAATAAACGAACTATTAAACGAAATAAAAGACGAACAAAAAAATATGAGAAAAGAGATTACACACAATCATAAAGTAAATATGCAAAAATTTTCAAAATTATTGGAGTATAACGAGATTGCAGATATGACAAACACCATATTTGAAAGAAGAATAGCGAGTATAGAAAATTTACTTTATGAAGTCTTCAAAAGTTAAAAAACAATAAAGTAGGATACCTAATTTCAAAAAAGGTATCCTACTTTATAGATTTAGAAAGTTATTTATATTTTATATGATTTTTATGCTAGTTATTTAAATCCTTTAAAGAACTTACTAAGTCATAAATCATATTATTAGCTTTAGGAGGCAACTGATCTAAAATTTTAATAATCCTCTTTGAAATAGAAGAGTTCTTTTGGTCTCCAAACAAAATATAATCAGATGAAACTCCCGTGATGTTACAAATATTTGTTAAAGTCTTAAGACTTATTGATTTTTCTCCACGCTCAACTTGAGACAAGAAAACCTCTGATATATTTAATTTCTCAGAAAATGCACTTCTACTTAATTTCATGCTTTCGCGTATACTTCTAATTCTACTTCCAATTTCCAAATTATTTTTCATATTGACCTCCAAAATTTAATAAATTAAGTATATTTTTAATAAAATAAAAAGTCTGTCGAAAATAGTCGTTCGAACAAAATAAATCCTATAAGTATTATATAATTAATTCTGTGGACATCAATAAACAATAAAGGTAATAAATATACATACAAGTAGCACATGACATAATATACCATGTTTTAAAAAAGAATAAATTTAATAAAATTTGTGATAATAATATTGTATGGAAAGGAGCAAAATATGAAAGAAATTAATAATAATGAAGAAATGCTAAATGCAATATATAGCTTAAGAGAAGAAAATATAGGATTAATTGATGAAGATTTAAATGAAAAATTAAATAGTGTAACAATAGAAGAAATAGAAGCAAAAATAGAAGAAAATGTAGAAAATAAAGACAAAAAAAGAGAAATTGTAACAGATATAAACAATTTAGTAGAAAACTATGAAATAAAAATGGCAAACTTTATGGAAAAAGCATATAAGCAAGGATTTAAGGATGCATTTAACTTAGGCATAGAATGTCGTAATGGGGACAGGCCTTAAAACGACAAAGTTGTCGCAGAGGGACAGGCCTTAAAACGACAAAGTTGTCGCTGAGGGACAGGCCTTAAAACGACAAAGTTGTCGCTGAGGGACAGACCTTAAAACGATCAAAAATTATCTTGAAATATTAAAAAAGATATAGTAAAATAATTACGAAAAGTTAAAAAAAAAAAAAAAAAAAATGGCAGAGAATTAAAAAACAAAAGGAGAAAGAATTATGACAACAAAAGAAACGAAAAATCTTAAAACTGTTGATACTCTAAGAGAGAGAGAGAGAGAGAGAGCATAATTTTAAAGAATTAAGCTTTGTTTGTGATGCAAAAAATACCAATAAAAAT
>CALXZF010000147.1 GCA_944393165.1 uncultured Clostridia bacterium | reverse complement strand
ATAGAATAAAATTATATTTTGGCTCATTTCTTCTAGATTCAATTTCCAACTCAGTTTTTGTTTTGCCTGTTGAATGGTATATTTCCAAAACTCTAAATATTCTTTTTCTATCATTATGACTAATTTTTTCCATAGCTTTTGCATCTATGTTTTGTGCCATTTCATATAAAGTTTCTAATCCTTTTTCGTTTTCTATTTCTGTCAACTTTTCTCTATATGCTAAATCTGTTTCAATTTCGTTATATTCAATATTATATATTAAAGATTCAAGATATAGGCCTGTTCCTCCTACTATAATCGGAACTTTGTTTTTAGCAATTATTTTTTCTATTGCCTCGGTCGCATCTTTTTTATAATCTGCCACACTATATCTTTCTGTTGGAGATACACAATCCATAAGATAATGTGGTATTCCTTGCATTTCTTCTACTGTAGGCTTTGCTGTTCCTATTGTCATATCTTTGTATATTTGCATAGAATCACAAGAAACAATTTCTCCATTTATTTTTTTTGCCAATTCTATAGATAAACTTGTTTTTCCTGAAGCAGTCGGCCCACAAATAACTATTACTTTTGGTTTGCACATATTCTCACTTCCTATTACTCAGCTGCTATTGCACTATTTACAATGTTACTAGAAACATTATTTGAATTTTGCATTGTGTTTTCAGTATTTGTATCTACTGAATTTTCTGTTTCGACACTATTTGAAACCTCATTTACAACAATGCTATTGCTAACATTAACAACATTTTCTGTATTTGTATTTTCTTCATCCACAGCGTCGCCACCGTCTACAGATACATTTGTTAATACTCCATTTACCCAGATTTGTGCATTGTAATCTTGCTCAGTTTCTTGTTGATTTTGAATGTATTCGGTTAATTGTTCTTGCATGTTTTTAAAGTACATTCCTTCTAATACAAGAAGAATTATTAAAACTATAGCTAACAAAATCCCTCTGTTTCTTAAAACATTTCCTTGTATTGAACCACCTTTGTACTTTGAATATGATTTTGCAAAAAATGGCAATACTATAATACCATTTACTGGCACAAATGCAAATATTATTAAATCTTTTCCTAGTTGTGCCGATTCTGTAAGTTCTAAATCTCCTGCACCTATCCAAAATACAAATGATACTAGCACATACATTAGTGCTGTTCCTACTGCCATAAATACTAGCTTTTCTTTTGCTGAAGAATTAGTTAAGCATTTATACATAAGTACCAATGATACAATATTTAAAATTAAAATAAATAATATTATAACTAACATTTTTTCTCCTATCTTCTAGAAAATTTCTTTTCTATATCATTTTTAGTCATTCTAATTGCGGTTGGTCTTCCATGTGGGCATGTAAATGGGTTTGGAAGCACTAATAATTGTCTCATTAAATTTTCAACTTCTTCCCTAGTTAAAGCCATATTAGCTTTAACTGCTGCTTTACATGCTACTGTTGCAATGAATTTTTCTTCTATTTCTTGTTTTGCAGTTCTTGCTACAGTGTTTATTTCGTCCAAAGTCTCTAAAAATAATTCTTTGGTATCTAAGTCTAAACATACTGTAGGAACACCGCTTAGTTTTATAGTGTTTTCTCCAAATTCTTCTAATACAAATCCAGCTTTTTCAAAAATTGCCATATTGTCTTTTGCTATTTGCATTTCTTTATGACTTAAATTGATTATGTCTGGTAAAAGCATTAATTGTGAATCTTTATTCTCATCACTATAGTAATTTGCTTTTATTTTTTCATACATTATTCTTTCATGTGCTGCATGTTGGTCAATAATGTATATTTCATTTTCCATTTCTATAATTATATATGTAGAAAAAGCAATTCCTATAAACTTATAATCTGGGACTTCATTTTTAGGAAGTTTATCAAATAAAGAAACATTTTGAGCTGTTTTTAAATCTTCACCTGTTACTTTATATTCTGTATTTTCTTCTTCTACTTTTGATTCTTCTTTTTTAGTTACTCCAAATGTACGAGCATACATTTCGTCAAAATTTTTGTAGTCTGGTTCTATTTGTAATTTGTTAAACTCTTCCATTTTTTCATTTATATCAGCTATATCAATTCTTTTAGTTTCTGCCGACTCTATATTTTTTTCTTCAGCAGTATCTACCCCATTTTTATTGTTGTAGATTTGAGCTATAAAATTCTGTGTGTCATCTACTGTGTCTTCTTGAACTTCTTCGCTTTCTTTTTTCCTATTTCCAAATAGATTAAATATACTATGTTTTCCATGTTCTTTTTCATGTTCTGCGAACTCTTCCTTTGACATCAAATGAATATCAGAACTATTATTATTTAAAGGGTCTGTATTTGATTCTTCAGCTATTGAATCAGCAGTTGGATTGTTTTCACTATTATGCTCTTCTTTTGTATTAGTGCTTGTATTTCCTAAATCATGTATATTTGGAATTGGCGCTCCTTGCATTTTATTAATTTCAGCCAAAATATCTATTCCAGAATTCGAAGTACTTGGAGCTTTTGGTTCTTCTTTATGAAAGTTTTGTGGCATATTATTCATTTTCCAACTATTAGCTTGAGCTTGCTTATCAAGTTCTATCTTTGTTCTGTCTGGTATTAAATCTTCTTTAAGCAAACTATCTTTTATAGCATGATATATTGCTTTAAATATTTTATTTTCATCTTCGAATCTAACTTCTAATTTGGCTGGATGCACATTTACATCTACTTTTTGTGGATTCATTTCAATGTTCAAGACTAAAAATCCATATTTTCCTATTGTAAGTAGCCCTTTGTATCCTTGTTCAGCTGCACTAGTTAAAATTTTATCTTTTATATATCTTTTATTTACAAAAAATTGTTGGTTTGATCTATTAGACCTTGCTATTACTGGTTTCCCTATAACTCCTGTAATTTTTATGTCTTCATATGTATAATTTACATCTATTATATTTTCTGCAATATCTTTTCCATAAATACTGTATATTACAGATTTCATGTCTCCATTTCCAGATGTTTGTATAATTACTTTTCCAGAGTTTACTAATTTTATTGATATTTCAGGATGAACCAATGCAATTCTGGTTACAACATCTTCAATATATCCCGCTTCTGTAAAATCTTTTTTCAAGAATTTGTATCTAACCGGAGTATTGTAAAACAAATCTGTTACGGTAATAGTTGTTCCTTGAGGGCAGCCAGCATCCTCTATGTTTATTACATTTCCGCCTTTTACTTCAATTTTCTTTCCTATTTCATTTTCAGCAGTTTTTGAAATAAGTTCTACATGGCTAATTGCTGCAATACTTGCCAAAGCCTCTCCCCTAAACCCCATTGAAGTAACAGTTTCCAAATCTGATGCTTGTCTTATTTTACTTGTAGCATGTCTTTCAAAAGCTATCTCCATATCATCTGGCATAAAGCCTTTACCATTGTCAGTAATTCTTATATATGAAATTCCGCCATTTTTTGTTTCTATGTTTATTTTGTTCGCTCCTGCATCTATTGAGTTTTCAACTAATTCTTTAACAACTGAAGCTGGTCTTTCTATAACCTCTCCAGCAGCGATTTTATTTATTGTAAGATCATCTAATAAAACTATATTTCCCATTTAAGTCCTCCAATATTTATTCATTCGATTACTCCATAGAATTATATCATTATTTTACATTTTTTGTATAGGGTTTTACAAAATTTTTTACTTTTTATTTTTGTTATGTTTCAAATGGAATTTCATGTTTTATTTTTGTAACCCTTTTTCTTATTTTGAATAATATATACCATACGAAAGAACTTCAAAAAACATTAAAAAGTTTTATAAGGAGGTAAAGAAATGGGAAATTGTTGTTGTAATAATGGCGAACTTCTATGGTTTATAATCCTATTCTTACTACTTTTCTGTTGCGGAGGTAACAACTGTTGTAGTAACGGATGTAACAATTCTTGCGGTTGTTAGTTACATGAGATTTCGTACATTTGAAAGGAGGGGAAATATATGCCAGAGAATAGAGGATGCGGTTTCGGTTTTGGAGATGACTGCTGCTGGATAATAATCGTATTAATCTTATTATGTTGCTGCTGCGGTGGTAACAGAGGTGGATGTTGCTAATCCATAATTTAGAATAAAAAGTCACAGAAGGGACAGGTGGTTTTGTATCATTTTTGATACATTTACATCTGTCCCCTTTGTGACAAATTTAAAGTTCAACATCGTGAACAAATTGGTGTGTCCCTTTTGTTTACGGTCTAATCCCTTAGCCACTCTACGATTCTGTCTCCTCTTATTGCTCCCCATGGTGAACCAGTTATTTCTTCTGGTGCTTTGTCGA
>CALXZF010000146.1 GCA_944393165.1 uncultured Clostridia bacterium | reverse complement strand
AAAAAGAGCAGGCTTAGAAGATTATGAATCATATATAGATTTATCAACACTTAAATCTGATGCAGAAATAGTAGATATAGTTGATAAATATAGTATATTTGCAAGAGTATTGCCACAACAAAAAAGTATAATTGTAAAAGCACTTCAAGCTAAAGGACATAGTGTAGCAATGACAGGAGATGGGGTAAATGATGTAATTGCATTAAGAGAATCAGACCTAAGCATTACATTGCCAGAGGCAAATGACGCGGCAAAACAAGTATCACAAATAGTACTTCTTAACCAAGACTTTAGTGTATTAAAAGATGTACTAATGGAGGGAAGAAGAGTAGTAAACAACCTTACAAGTGTTGCAAGAATCTTCTTTATAAAAACTATATACTCAGTATTAGTATCATTATTCTGCATATTAACAAATACTGCATTCCCATTTATACCAATACAAATAACACTAATAGACTTAGTAATAGAAGCATACACATCATTCTTTATATCATTTGAGCCAAATAGCAAACCTGTTAAAGGAGTATTTTTACATACCGTTCTGCGAAACGCAGCTCCATTTGCAATAGTAATAGTGCTTAATATAATATTCCTAACATATATGGGACCAGTACTAGGAACTGCACAGGGACCATTAGTTACAATCATGTATCTTTTAATTGGATTTGTAAGCATACTAGCAGTTTTAGAGGTTTGTATACCATTTAATAAATTACACGCATTTTTATTTAGCACAACATTTGTAGGTTTCTTTGTAGCAGTATACTTATTTAGAAGTATATTACACGTATCAGATATATCTATGAATGAGTTAGGAATATTTGTTATATTTGCGTTAATTAGTGCAATAGTGCTAACAATAAAGCAGAAGATATATAAGAAATTAGGATATTAAAATGTTATGTTAACGAATTTGCAATTGGGGACGGGCTTAAATTGTAAATTATTTGTCTTATTGCTATGCAAATGCGGACATCCTAATGCAACTTAACCTTGTTATATACGGAAAAATCGTTTAAAGTACTAAAATGTCAAGAGAATAGTCGATTTTTCTCATACAATAAAAAGAGAGTGAGCAATTTTAAATGTACTTAATATTTGTACATTTTTAAAAATTGTTCACTCTCTTTTGCACTTTTAGCTCTTGTTCTCCTCAAGAGTTTTAAGGCTCTCGTGTACATTCATCGTAAGTATAAAATCGAACAAGAGTCGTGATTCGATAACATCAATGTTAGGATTTTTCAAATAATTTGTTAAAGGCTCTACTTCCGTGATATAGGGTCTATCAAAATCTTGAATTATACATTCATTATGATGTGAATCCTCATCTTTTTCTATTTTTCTATTCGAGAAGATTTCGTAAAACTCTCCGTCAACTTCTCGAACTAGAAAATACCATTTGACACATTTAGGACCATTCCAACTATTATCTACATAGCTTGACACAATAGTGGTTGTTGCAACCTTAATTTCACTAACTCTTAGTGTAGTTGCAACAAAGTTCTGCTCATCAACTTTTGACTTCTTCTTCCGATTTTTAAAAAATGCCATAATTTTTCCTCCTTAAGCAGTTGCTTACGTAAAGGTTTATATATAATTGTCTCATTTGTGAGAACAGCTTAATTATATCATGTTTTACATAATTTGTCAATAAATGGTACTATTAAGCTTTTTACTTAAATTCGACTTATGTTAACCTATTTACAATTTAAGCCCGTCCCCTTTTGCTGAAAATTGCAAAAAATTGCATATCGGATGGTAGTTCTGCAATAAAAGTAACCTCTTCTCTAGAAATAGGATGAATAAACTTTACTCTGTATGAATGTAGAGCTTGTCTATCTATTAAATTTGATAGATTGCCATATAGGGTGTCGCCTAAGATAGGATGTCTTATATAACTGAGATGTACTCGTATTTGATGTGTACGACCTGTTTTTAAATTGCATTTAATGATTGAATAATTATTAGTTTCGTCATACTTTAAAACATTATATTCTGTAATTGCTGTATCTCCATTTTCATTTACGCATCTTTCTATGATGCTATTTTCTTTTCTACCAATAGGAGCATTTATAACACCCTCTTCGCGTTCAAACTTACCTTCACAAATGGCTATATATTCCTTTTCAAAAGTGCCAGATTTCATTTGCCTTACCAAGCATTCTTGAATATATTCATTTTTAGCAAATATTACAATACCAGAGGTATTTCTATCCAATCTATTAACAGGTCTAATTTTCTTTTTTAAATTTATAGAATCGAAATAATAACGAACTCCGTTAGATAAACTATCTGTAAAATGTTCCATAGAAGGATGGACTGGTATTCCAGCAGGTTTATTTATTATTAACAAAGCATCATCTTCATACAATATATTTAGAGCCATTTTAACAGGAATAATATTGGAGTTATCCTCTTCGAAATCAAGCAAAACCTCAACCAAATCATCTGGTGACAATGAACTATTTATATTTGCAACCTTACCATTTACAAGTATTTTATTATTTTTCTTTAGCTTTAATAGCAATCTATCAGAAATATTAAAAAATGCTTTAAGCAATTCCTTTAGATTAGAAAAATTATCATCTTTATTTATCCTCTTCGTTAAAACCATAAAACTACTCCTATAAACTTTTTGTTACTATTCGTGGTTGTTTTTTGTCAGAGCAATGCATAATTTAATTTTATGTTGGAGTGCTTAAGGTGGGGACCGACAAGTTTACAAACTGTTAAACTGAGCAAATGTGAAGTTTATACAGTTTGTACGATGTTGGGGGCCGGAAACATAAAATTAAATTATGCATTGCTCTGACATTTTAGAACTAACTGCGAATTGTAACAAACTTTTTCTTAATATTCTATTAAATTATACCATACTAATTGTAATTTAAATATAGGTATGTTAAAATTTAATTGTATAAAAAATAGCATTAATTAATAAATAGGGGATGTTTAAATTGAAAAAAATATATATAGTATTAACTCATACAGGTACTAATCTATCTAAAATTATTAAAAGCTGGACTAAAGATGAGTTTTCACATGTATCCATTGCTTTAGATGAAGACTTGAAAGAAATGTATAGCTTTGGAAGATTACACCCATACAATCCATTTTGGGCAGGATTAGTGCATGAAGTGCCAAATGAAGGCACATATAAAAGATTCTTTAGAACGAAAGCTGATATTTATTCAATAGAAGTAGAAGACCATCAATTTGTGGATATTAGAAACACAGTATATAAAATGTGGGAGAATAGAAAAAAGTATAAATTTAACATTATTGGCTTATTAGCAATAGGCTTTAAAAAAGAAGTTAAATTACGTAACCACTTTTATTGTGCAGAATTTGTAAAGTATGTACTTGAAAAAGCACATATTCACTTAAATTTACCAGAAAAGATGATAAGACCAGAAGACTTTAAAAGTATTGAAAACAAAACACTGGAATATAGTGGACTATTAAATAAATATAAGAAAAAATCTTTGCTAAAAGATTATATAGAGATATTAAAATATAAGCCGGCAAATCAGAATAAGTAAGAATAAAAACTTGTAGCTATTTTTAAAGTAGTTACAAGTTTTTTTGGTGCGAGTAATGGGACTTGAACCCATACGCTATAAAGCACACGCCCCTCAAACGTGCCTGTCTGCCAGTTCCAGCATACTCGCATTTGCTGAACCATATTATATTATAAATACAAATAAAAATCCAGTATTTCGAAAAAGTTTATAACTGCAAAACTTATATGAATTATATAATAGGTTAGAGTAAACTTCTAAAAAAAGTATTTCAAATATGTCGGTCCAGCTACTTTTTCATAGAAATTCTAAAATAATTTTATGGCATCCTTCCATCATAGATGAACTCTTTCCATAAAATTATTTAAGAATTTCTAATTCAAAGTACTCTCCATTCCATATTTTCATACTTTTTTTAGAAGTCCACTCTAACCTTATAATAAATCTAACTTTTAGATAGTTTTGCAGTTACAAACTTTTTTCGAAATTTTTAAGATTCATTTAAGCCAGCTCTTTTATAATTCCACTTGAAAGTTTATTATGAAAGGAATTATAAATTATGCTTAGAGCAAATGATGGAAAAGAATTAGAAATTGAAGTTGAAGGAAATAAATATTGTAGGTATGCAATACAAACACATTATGTACAAATAGGAGAAAATTATATAGATATTATTGAAAAATATGTTAAACCAGTATATAAAGAAGGAGATTTTATATCAATAAGTGAAAAAATAATCTCTTTATGCCAAAAAAGAGTTATATACAAAAAAGATATGAAAGTTAGCTTCTTAGCTAAATTTATATCAAAATTCGCAATGAGTAGTGATGCAGGTATTGGCGTGGATAGTCCATACAAAATGCAAGTAGCAATTGACCTTTGTGGACGTTTTAAAGTTATATATGCAGCAATTAGAGCAGGAATAGGAAAGCTATTTAAAAAGAAAGGTATATTCTACGATATAGTAGGGCAAGAAATAAGTGGACTAGATGGATTTTATGGCAAAGTGTTTCCAGAGTATTCGGAATTTGGAATACGTATACCAGAAAATCCAGACAAGGTATGTAACGAAATATATCAAGAATTTGGAATTAACTCAATGATTGTAGATGCAAACGATTTTAATGTAGAAATACTAGGAAAATCAAGCAAATTATGTTATAATGATGAAGAACTAAAACAAATTATAAAAGACAACCCAGCTGGGCAATCAAGACAATTAACACCAAT
>CALXZF010000145.1 GCA_944393165.1 uncultured Clostridia bacterium | reverse complement strand
AAATTAAAATTATTAAATTTTTTTTATATAATTTCATGGCTATCCTTCTTTCTTTATATTAGGATAACCATGGATTAATTTTTTAAACTGTTTTTTTCTGTAATTTTATTTAAAATTTTGCTACTATTCACAGTTGATACTAATAAGCAAAATATATATTTTTCATTCCAAAATTGGCTAATAATTGTAACAAAATTTGATTTTTGCAAAATTTTAATCTGACAAATCAAAATTTGATTTATACAAATCTTGTCTTTCTCTAGCAAGTGCTCTTAAGTATATTGACCTTACTTCACTAATTTGACTTGCATTATATATAACATCACTTTCATCAGCATAATTTTCTATTGTTCCGTCTATTATATCATTTATATCATAATCTCCAGTTGCATTTACTATACAATTATAGCAACCTGTAAGCACATCGCCTCCACAAGCTTGAAGGTAAAAGTATCTTTCATTTTCTTCAGTTATTCTTACTGTTTGTCGTTGAAAACTTGCGGTTGGATATGCTCCTACTATTGTTAGGGTTCCATTTCGTACACCTTCAATTAGCTCACTACATCCTGGTTGATGATATTCTCTATTATTTGTGCCATTTTCTCTTGCTACAATATATATTTTTTCTGCGGTAACTACTTCTTTGTTTTTGTTATTTGTAATTACTGTATAATTATTATAGACTCTAAAACCAATAGACATTCCCTGCATAAAAGTAACCACTGAAACATTATTTAAAATTTTGTACCAATCCTCATCATTTATTACAGGCATTGCATAATTGTATAATGTTGTAGACCTATAGTTTGTTATTACCGTATTTAAGCTAGTTTCTATTGATTTTCTTATAATTGCTAACCTATGGCTATTAAATGCAGAACTTGAAAGCATTGGGTCGTTATCGCTATCTGCATAAAATATATTTGCACCACCAGTATTTTCTGCTAAATAGTCTGTTCTATTTCCTACTGTAGTTATTCCATTTTCATCTTCTGATATGACTGTATTGCTTTGAGTTATACTGCCTAAATGTTCTCGTGCCCATAAACTAAATTCTCGTGCTTCGTAATAATAATCAAATGCACTTGTGCTTAACATATTACAACTTCTTGCATATTCTCTAATTTCAGGAGCATTTATATATGTTTTCATATAGTTGTCATACCAAAATATCATTGGTGTACCGTCATCATTGTATAATAAGTTTCCACTTGCATCATGGTCTTGATATACTTTTTCATTTTGGTAAAAGATATATCTATAATCTCCTTCTTGTGTTGTTCCTGCTTCTTGATCTTCTATTGTTAGTAAATGCTCTGTTAATATCTCTGGTCCGATTTGCACCCCATCATAAGTTAGTGTTTTTGCGTCTGTATTTACATTGCTTACTAACTCTGGATTTATTAAATATCCAGACCTTGTTTCATATCCGTCTCCAAAATCACCATATACAGTTATTGCATTATCCAAGGTATAATTAACAACTATTATATTTCCATTGTTTAATCTATACTCAGCAGAGTAATACACATATGGTTTTAATCCATTTTCATAATTGTTTCCATTATTGTTGATAGATACTTTTTCGTCCTCTCCTTCCCCAACAGTTGAGTATACATTATCATATGATGTATAAATATAATATCCGTCATATAATGTAAATAACATTGCTGGAACATATGCTTCCATATCTTGAGCAGATTGTGAATAATCCCTCATTGATGTGTTTAATGAATTATAAAATGTATTTACTGCTGCTTCAATATCTCTTATTTTAGAATCACTTATACTTGAATATTTATTGTTTGTGGTATTTATTTGAAATGCTGTAACAGCATCATATGTTGCACTAATTAAACTGGTGTCATATGCAGTTTGTAATTCTATAGCATCTATTTGATTATTTATATATGCACTCATAGTTATTGAAATCGGCAAAATTATTAAAATAAATATAATAGCTAAGTGTTGTAGTTTCATACTAAAATTACCTTTCGTTTCTATTAAAAAATAGAAGTAGAATTTAAAAACTCCACCCCTACATATATGTTATTGTAGAGACAGACTTATAAATATCTGCTCAACAATTAAAAATTATCTTTCGCTTGTACTGCCGTTAACAGATACTACGCCAGTATGCCTACCTTCTATTTGATATGAATCATTTCCAGATATCATATAGAAGAAGTTTCTTAACATTTGAGATATTGTTTGGTTTGTGTTTCTAGCTGTAACAGTGATAATATCTCCTTCTTTTAAAACTATTCTTCCTGTAGAATCTAATTGTTGTTCTACTTGTGTAGTATACATGTTGTAATATAAATTTTCTCCTATCTTAGTAGCTTCTGCTTGAGTTACCTTTACACCTGGATTTTCATCTAATTGTTGTATTAATACTTCAATATCAAAAGAATTGCCAGTCGCAGATATTTCACTTAAATAATCATCATAATCTTCTAATGTCATTACACCAGTAGTTCTAACATTATCTACAAATTCTGTGGTTGCTGTTTGAACCGCAAGTTGTGATATGTCATCATTCCTTTCTGCTAGTGACATTAGAGGGAAAATGAACATTAAAATTGCCGCTAAAAATATTGCTACAACTGTAATTAAACTATCTCCCATCTTTTAATACCTACCTTTCTTATTATATTAACTATAATAATTTTTTAATCTAATAAAGTATATACAATTACTCTTTTTGTTCTTTCTCTAACATTAGCTGTCCCAGATGCTCCTTCGGAATTCACATCATTATATGTGTATTCACCTAAAGTTTCTAGAAATTGTTTGTCATTATACTCATCTATAAAGCTACGATTTCCCCAACCATTTATACTACTACTTCCATAGTTATAATCCATGCCGTTTCCACTTGGAGATGTAAATGTGCCTCCAGATAGAAACATGTCTAGATTTTGCTTATAGTAATCTGTATTTCCAGTCCATGGCTCATGCCTACTTGTCTCTTCATCAACATCAAAAGAGCATATTCTTTTATCTAAATTGTCTGAATAATATTTGTTTGTATAATTTGTACTCCATAGCTCTTCATTTGTTTGTGAAGTATATAATTCCAATGGTGAACCATCACTATTTAAAAATACTACTGTATAATTTTCCTTATAATATTTATAAAGTGTAGGGATGATAGTTTCGAGTCCTACAATTCTATCATCTCCTACCACATTACTTGCTTCTGTATATTCCATAAATTCTGTAACATCTGAAGCTTGTAATACTATATCAGCAGTATCTCCAATTAAAGTAAACATATATATAGAAATAGATAATGCCATTACGAATACAAATACCGCAAATGCTAACTTTAATGCGTCAACTGCATTCTCCATAATTTATTTTCCTTCTATTTATTAATTTTAGCCACCTGTAGAACCTGTTCCTTCTACAATGTAAACAGCTGTGATGAATCCACTATTTGGGTCATATCCAAAAGATACTGTATATGTTTTTCCAGATTCTATTCCAGCACTTATAGTGTTAATAGAACTTGTATCAGTTCCTGATGTTTGTGAACCAGCTGCAACTGATGCAGAACCTGCTGTTGTAGCTACAGAAATTAATCTGGAATCATCTTCAGCTGATAAATTATGGTCTCTTACTGTATCACATAATGCTTTTGCATTAGAACCTCTTATAACTCCCTCATAAGAAGTAAATGGTTGGTTATATGCTTTTACTTGTTGGTCATTTACACTAGCAGACTCCCTAACTGTACCACTAACATTGTTGTAAACAAACATTCCTATTCCTATAATTGCTATTGCAAGTAATATTGCACCTGCGATAATTAATGCTTTTGATGCATTCTCCATAAAAAATTCCTCCTTTTGTTTTTCTTTTTTATATTTTTAAATATTAAAATCAATCATTAGTTTCTGTAAAAGTCAATGCTTTTACATTATTTGTTCTATCATGATAACTTATATCTGTACATATAAAACTTGCTGCACTATAATTTTTGATAAAGTTTTCTACTCCATTGTTTGCAATTTTTTCGGCTTCTATTATTGAGTAGTCATCTTCGTACTTAAGCTTTATATATATTTTTATTGAGTTATCATCATTTTCTATGTATAATCCATTTTCGTCTTTTTGAATACCATTTTTTTCATTAACATCTATTGTTCTATTTATAATGCTAACAAGTTCAGTTCCTAGCATTTGAACATTGTAATAAGATTGATATTCATTATTAATCTTCTGTGCTTCTATTACATTTGCTCTGTAATTATATACAAAATAAATTGTAATTGCTAATATTATACATAACACGACAAATATAAGTAAAATTTTATTTTTCATAGTCTACACTTTCATTATAATATTTTTTGCGATTTTTCGCAATAGTTTTCGCTAAATTTCTACAAATTTCATGTAATTCACTAATCTGGTATATTCTCCAATTCCTGGTTCTTGACATCTAAATTTTTTTGTGTCTGCAGTCGTATTTTCTCCACTTCCTGTATATGTAACATCATTTTCTTTTACCAAATTTATTAAATCTGCTTCATTCATTGTTTCTATGTGTCTATATGTTCTGGCTCCTATTTGTAAATCCACTTGTATATAATATGATGTATCTGAAGCATCTTCTTCTGTTTCAAATCCATTGTCCAAGTTGATTTTATTCGCCAAATGTGCTACCCCCACAATATCATGTATAGTACATTCTTGTGCCGAACCTCCTGAACCACTATAAAATCTATAGAATTGTTCATTGAATTGTGTTATTTGTGCTTCTTCTATTACCGCTGTAGTATCAGCACTATATTGTCCCAATATATTAAAAAGATATACTCCAATAGAGATTATCATTATACCTAAAAGTATTTCAGCTGCCATTATTAACGCTTTTGATGCATTCTCCATAATATCCTCCTAACATATTTATATTTCTTCAAAATACATGTAATTTATTCTTCCATTTTGATTACTATATTCAACATTCGCACATTCAAATCTTTTGCCTGTTCTAAATTCGTTGTATTCACTTGTTAGATTTGTATATGCCTGAATATCATTAAGTAATCTATTGGTTGTACTATTTGTTCTTAAGTAATTATCTTCAATTTCATAGTTTGCTAAATTTGTAGGTGGATTCATTCCAAAGTCAATAGCTATTTCTCTTGCACTTCTTTGAGAATAGTATTTTACACTTCTGTTGTTATATAAGCTTTGCGATGTTTCATATTGTGCCATTGCTGACTCTATACTTGTTTGTTTTTCTGCTATTTCTTCCAAATCAAATGTTCCAGCAGTAAAATATGATGCATTACTTACTCCATTTGTCCTTACTTCTATTTGTATTCTATCATAACCTAAGCCCTGTCTTGTTTGAGACTCGTTATAGTCTTCTTGGAGATTAGCAAGTGACAAAAGTTCACTTCCATATAGTGTTCTATTAAATTGTTCAAATTGTCTCATGTAATCTCCAGTTTTGTCATCAGATTCTGCATCTGCTCTTATTTGCTCGGTTTGTGATAATTGATTATAACCAAATACAAGTAATCCAATTACCATAATAGCTATTAGAATTGATCCCGCCATTATTAGTGCTTTTGATGCATTTTCCATAGTTTAATTTCCTTGTAATTCTATTTGGGTTTGTATGTTACCCATAAACATTTTAATATGAATTTTGTAATCCACTCATTGAAGAATTCATACTTGTTAATCCTATAAATACCATTGGTATAATTAAGTATCCTACGAAAATTACAACCATTGGTGCAAATCCTATTGCTCTACCTATCATACCTTTTCTTGAAATTAATCTTTCATTTGATTCTTTTCTACGAGCTTGATAATAATCTCTTTCTGTATCTAGTTCATCAAATGCATCTGCAATTGGTATTTTTTCTACAGCGGCTTGTAAGCTTTCAACTATACGAATGAATTCTGGGTAAGATACATCTTCTTTTAATTGTTCTAGAGCTTCCCATGGTCCACTCTCATAATTGTTTACACATTTACTAATTGGTTCCTTGAAGATATTTGCATATCTTTCAAGCCATTCTAGTATAATCTCAACATTTACCCTTTCAATTCTCATAAGCATTAAAATGATTGTCTGGAACTGCATTACCTCATCTTCCATGTCTAATTGTCTCATTTTTGCTTGGAATTTTAACATCCATATAGGCACATTATATGCAATAATTGCAAACACCATTGCTAGTAACAATTCAAACCATTGCATATTTTCACTATTTACAATTTGTAATTTGCCTAATACTCTTTCTGCTGCTACTTGAATTTCGTCACTATCGCTGTTTATGTAATCATCATTTACCCTTCCTCTTTCCATAGCTAGGGCAATGTCATCTACTGTAACTGAATTATCTCCTCTAAATCTTCTAATATATTCATTATCAGATTCAGTAAGTTCCATTCCATCTCTTAAGTCCTTTTCACTCATTTGTCCTATAACATCCATGTTCGAGGTTGGATCTGTATACACATTTTGTATTACTAAATTATGCAAATACATTATTATAATAACTGATGCCACAAATGTTACTACTGCGAGTAAAATTCTGTTAATATATATCCATTCTATCTTGTCTTTTGATGCAGCATCCTTCATATCTTTTTGTAATCTTCTATACTCTTTTGTTCCTTCCTTTGGAATAAACAAATCTACAATTTTTTTAACTAGTTTATTTTTATATAATTTTGCTTGCCATGGATTTTCTGTGTTTTTTGTGCTCATGTTAACAGAGCCATTATCTTTTAACTTTCTTGTAAGTAGATAGCAGACAAATGTTAATACTAATATTAGTATTTGCAGTATCATCCCGCCTCTACCATTGTAGAAGTCTTGGGTAAAACTAAACATTGAAACTGCCCAGTTTTTTATTGGTTCCATAAATAGTATTGGAACAATAGAGATAAGTGACAAACTCTGGAACACATAATCTAGTTTATCTCTTTTTAAAATCTCTAATTGCATTTCTTGAGTAATGTTATTTAAGTTCTTTAAATATAATGATGAACCATTTACTTTTCTGTCTCCAAATTCTTTTGTTAAATATGAGATACCTGCAAATTCTTTTAAATATGCATTTGGTGCTATATCATAATATTTTTCAAGCTCACCTTCTGGGTCATTTGAAATAAGAACTTCATAAATTTTTTCAGCTTGTCTTGACATTTCTGGTTGCTCATCATCCTGAGCTACTTGATATATAGCTTCTTCAACCATGTTGTATTCATGGTATGCATGTCTTATTTCAGAGAAAAAGCTAATTTGTTCTCTTAGTAATTTATTATCTATTTTATCTACCATTCCGTTAATAAGTGTATCTGCTAAGAACACTTCAAATATAAGTAAAAACCACATTAACAATGGATTCTGATTTGTAAGCATTATAATTATAATTGTAAGAGGCACTACAATCAAAATTGCATTTGTCAATATTTTAGATGTTTGCATTCTGGTTAGATATTCATCATCAATATTTATTATTTCAAGTCTTCTTCTTATTTTTAACAAATATCTTTTTATAAATGGTACTTTTAAGTATTTTACATATAGTTTTTGATATAGTATTTCTTTTGTAAACTTCTTCTCTTTTGTACCTGCTCTTAGTTTTTGTATCTCTCTAACTCCAGAGGATTGCATTTTTTTTCTGAGTACTAAGTATGCTACCACGATAATAGCAAAGAGAGCTAATATACCAATTAAAAAATATAATAATATATCATTAGACATTTGTAAATATTTGCACCTCCTTGCTACTATTTTTCAACCTTAGGTTTTCTTCCTCTTTTTGCTACCTTTTTTTCTCCTATGCTTTCTATTACATTATTATCAGCATATTCATCATCTGCTCCAAATGGTTTCATTTTTATTCCCCAATTTCTTTCTAGGAATTTATCAAATGCTGCAACATCTGTATCGTCCATGTTGTTTCTCATCTCACGAATATTGTGCTCTGAAATTGGGTTTGTTAATACATATGTACCGTCATGATATTCCAAAATATTTACATATTTGTATAATTCTTTGTTTGTTGTTTTTGAGAAATATATAGTTGCATTATCCATAAATTTGTCAAGTTTTCCTTCTAGTGTTTTTTCACTTCTATGGTCGAATGTATATTCATTTTTTTCTTCAACTGGTATACATTCTGTTATTCTTTCTATATATCTTCTACCTCTAAAGTCTTTTACTAAGTGTATATCAAAGTTTAATACTTGTACAACTTGCTCTTCAGCTGTTCTTTCATTTCTAAATACGCCTGCTCTTAACATTGAGTTACGAAGTGCTGTTACTAAATCTGGAAATGTTTTAGCATGGTGAGTAAATAATGTAAATTTAGAAGCAACCTGTGCTGATTGAATCATCCAAGATGCTACAGGATCAGTTGCAACCTCTCCGGATTATATTAACAGAACCGTCAGTTTTCTTCTGAACATCCAAACACTCTTGTCCAGAAACAGTTTCTGTTTCACGCATTGATAATATGTTTCTTGTTGGATATATTTTTCTTAAGTGAAGCTCAAATGCAGTTTCTGTAATACGAAGGTTCATTGTTTCGTATATATTTTCTATCATCGCCATAAGCATTGTTGTTTTTCCGGCAACCTTGCTCACCAGTTAATGATATAATTCTTGCTCCTTTTACTAAGAATTTTAGTAAATCTATAGTTTCTTCTTTTCCTGGGAAACGAACTATTTGTTCTAGTGTTGCACGCTTAACATCGAATTTTCTTACGAAGAATGCCCATGTTTCTGACATACTTGGTCTTACAACAACAACACGAGAGCCGTCTTTCATTTCATTTATTTTATATCCGTTTGTATCAGATAACTGACCAGGATTATTGTATTTATATATATTTTGACATACCCTTTTTAGCTCTGCTTCTGAACCAAATGAAAGGAATGCTAATCTGATTGATTTACCAGCAAACATAATCCAAATACTGTCGCAAGCACGAGGCACTTTGTGTTCTGTAATTTGTGTTAAATAATCACTATCAGATTGTGCAACCTGGCTCATGAATGATTCTGGAAGTCCTGAAACACCACCAGAAATACCGTCTATGTTCATGTCTCTTATCTCATCTATGCTGCTATAACCTTTATATTTTTGGTAAATTCTTTGTACAACAACATTTATTTTATCTTCTAGAGATAAGACAAAATTTTCTTTTTCGTATATATCATTTATTTCATCTTCTGTTATAACATAAGAAGGTTTTGCCTCTCCCTCAACATATTTAAGTTGATCAAGATTATATTTTCTTATTATTTCTGTTAGAGCTTCATAACCAAATTCTTGTTTATACATATATAGTATAATGTCGAATTTATCTTGTGCTGTTAAAAGAGAAGGAACATCAAAAGGAATTGCTTTAGAGACATTAGTTTCATCAACACCATATTCTTTGTAAAGCAAATCATATATCAATTCTTTAATATATTTTTTATCATTTACATCTCCATATGTACAGCCTTTCAAAGCCCTTTTTAATTCATATTTCTTTTGTTTTCTTCTTTTTAGCTCTTCCTCAGAAAGACCTATATCGTAAAGATTGACTTTTGTTATTTCATCTAATCTTTTCTTTACGAACTCAATCATTTTGTCTAAGGTATATGTTTTATCATCTACTTCTATTTGGTCCTCTACTTCTTCATTTTTTCTTTTTTTAATAAAATTATATAGTAATGCTACCGCTAATAAAATAACAATTACCATTAATAATATGTTTAGCATAGTTTTCTCCTTTCCAAGGATTAAATCTTCATTTGCAATTCTTGTAATTTATATAAAATTGTTTCATTTGCTCTATTTACTTCGCTTATAAACAAGTGATTTCTATCATTCGCATCAATATTTTTTAATTTTAAGAAAAAGTCTATGATTTTTCCTTCTGAACACGATTCAAAGAACAATGTATTATATGGTATTGCCATAATTGGCCTTTTTTCTCTTAAATATCTAGTTATATTTTTAATATTGTATTTTGAATGTGCATCATATCTTCCTAAAAGTAATAGAGAATTTCTTCTTTGGTAATTTTGATCATTTTCTTTTAATTCTAAGTAGTCGTTTATATTTTTTAATCTTTGTGTAATATTAAATACAATCAAATCCGAAATATTTAATATGTTTTGTGCTTCTGCCCAATGCATTCTTGTTGATAAATCCACAAAAACCAAATCATAATATCTGTCAGCTAATTGCAAGATTTCTGGATAATTGTCACATATTCTTGTATATTCTTGATAATCCTTTGTACTTGGCCCTAGCAGTATGTCCAGTCTGTCTCGTAAAATAATCCTAGAATAGTTTCTCACAACTTCTGGGTTTGTTGCATTGCCAGCCAAAACTCTTGTCAAGCTCTCTACTCCAGCATCTACACCTATAGCTACATTAGCTTGATTTTTGAATATGGGTTTATTTAATTTATCTAATTCCCAAAAGCAATTTTCTAAAGTCTGGTCTTTAAAATTTGTAGACACAATAAGAATTTTATAATTGTGTTCTATGGCAAATTGTGTTGCAACAGCTGCTAATGATAATGTTTGACCAGTTTCTTTAAGTTCATTGCTTCTAAAAGTAATTATTGCCATTATTAAACTCCTCTTTCTAATCGTTTAAAGACTTTTTTCATTTTAGCATATTGACTCTGTCCAAGAATTTGTTCTGCTATATATATAAGAGATTCTTTATATTGTGATGTTAGGTATTTGAATTTTATTTTTGAAACTCTTTGGTTTTCTGCAATAACGCTTTCATCACCTAGTTCAAAAGGTAAATATATTATTTCATTATTCCATTGAACCTTGTACTCTGATGATAAATAGTTAAAGTAAACATCTTCATCTTTGCTAGCAGTTCTTGAGAAAAACACTTTAGTTAAAACAAGAGTTTCAGTTAATCCACTTAATATTTCTAATCCTTTTTTTAGAGTATATAAATCAAATCCTGTTACAAAATAGTTTAATTCGTTTTCGTCAATTCCAAACCTTTGTATTGCAATATATGAATCTATGTCTAGAAGTGCAATATCATATGGTAATTCGCTATTTTCTGGAACTCCTAAGTATTCTCTTACTTCACTTAATGAATTGAATCCTACAGCAACATCGATTCCCTCGAATTCAGTAACATAAGCTTTAGTAGGTTTTATGACAGGAACTATATATTTTGCTTTTTGATTAACTGTAGTATCTATAACTAATACTCTTTGTTCCATTGCTACCAAAATTCTAGCTACATATAATATTAAATCAATCTTGTCATAACAACCTATAAAGCTTATCTTTCTCATTATTTCCTCCTATTGGTTAAAGTTCTAACCGCCTAAAGATTCTATGTATAATTCTCTTTCTTGTTGAAGTGATGTAATTTCTTCTTCAGTTTTCTCTACAACATTATCATCTGCGTCTTCATTGTTTACCGCATTATCAAGACCTTGTCTTACTAAGTCTCTATTAGAATCGTATAAGCTTATTAATGCATTCTTTGCTTCTTGAACAATATTTGGATCTGTTCTTATAAGAGCTTCTACTTCAGCACTTGGTACATATGTTGTAGTTGCTGCTTCTTGTAAACCTGGCTCAACATATTTTGTAGCATATAATTTTGCGCCATTCATTCTATATGTTTCTACTATAGCACTACTCATCATTAATGTTTCTTCTTCTGATAAGTCCATCCAAATACAATTTTCAGAGTCTACTCTTGCTATTTGTGGAATTGTTACTTCTTTATGTGATACAACAATCAAGTCTCTTCCTTCTGGTGTTCTTAATCTAACATCTATATAGTCTCCGCTTTTCAATTGGCTCATTAATTGAATTACATTATATTCTTGGCTTCTTACATCTGCTGTTAAAGCTTCATCTTCATATGTTAAGTCTGTTGTTAAAACTGTTCCTGGATTTAAATCAACTTTTGCTTTCAATCCAACTGGGAATAGATTTCCTGTTGAATCTGCTACTATATTTCCTTCAGCATCAGTAGTTTGTGAGCTATAAATTGTTGATGAATCTCCTTCAATATTTAATTCTATTCCTTTAATTTGACTAGCAGTAATTTCAGTTCCAGACGCTATTTGTCCTGTTACCACATAACCGTAAACTCTACTTGCCTCTTGTGTTTCTAATTCGCTATTAAGATTTGAAATATGATATATCAAAAAGCCTATTATTGCTCCTGTTATCACTAAAGTTATTAGTATTCCTAATAAAAATGAGTTATTTGCTTTTCTTTGCATTGGATTCATTGCCATAATATTTTCCTCCTTATTTTTTTGACAAAATAGTATTTCATATTTTATTTTACAACAATAATCAAAAAAATACAATAACATTAAGCTTCTTGTAACAAAAACTTAATATTATTGTAATATTTTTGTAACATTTCTGTAACATTTCTATCTTCGCCCACAACAGCAGCAATTTCTTCTTGAAGAATTATTATTTCTATTAGTCAAGACTACCACGGGATTTGCCTGATTTGTAGTTAATGTAACTCTTGCACAATTATTTGAATTATTGCAGTTATTACAATTATTACTGTTACTATTGTTATTGGTCAAGCTTAATGTTCCATTTTGATTTGCTGTTGTACTTGTTAAATAGACGCAACCATTTTGATTTGCATTTGTCGTATCAATCAAATTAGAACAACAATTTTGATTATTTCCCTCTCTTCCATTATTAAAACATCTATTAACCTTATTAATAATATTGCAAATTAATCTTGTTAAAACCGCTGTTATATATGAAAGTATAGTATATATTATAACAAAAATCAAAAAGTCGGTGCCAAAAACAGTATATGCTAAAACTAGATAAATAGCAAAGAAAGTTGCAGCTACTAGTGCAGGGCATTTTAGTATTTTGAGCAGTACAATAGAAAGTATTATTGTCGCAACAGGTAATGCAAAAAATAATAATAGTATGTTCATAAAATTTCTCCTTTTCTTATACTAGTTTTAGTATATTTTATGTTCACATACTATTATTTGTTACTATATTAGCCAATATTATTTTTGATTTTTATGTTTGTAAGTTTTTGTTTTATGTTCGCCAATAGTACATTTTAAAAAAGTATGAAAATATGGAATGGAATGTGATTTGAGTTAGGTATTCTTTAAAAATTTTGTTAGGGAATCTCGCACACTTGTGAGGGCGCTGACAAAATTTCTTTTAGAATACCTATGAAAATCAGCTTGACCGACATATTTGAAATACTTTTTTAAAATGTACTATTGGCGGACTATATAACTTTTATATTATTAGCATTTTTGGTCAATCATAATCTACTTTTAATAGCATTAGTCCTTGTGGTGGTAGTGTTTTTCCAGCCTTGGTTCTATCTTTTGATTCAATTATATTTTGAATTTCTTCTGGAGCTATTTTACCTAATCCCACATCTACTAATGTTCCTGCTATAATTCGTACCATGTTATATAAAAATCCATTTCCTGTCAAATCTATAGCTATATTGCTTCCTTCAGTAATTAAATTAGCACTATAAATTGTTCTCACACTACTTTTGCTACTTGTTCCACTGGACTTAAAAGCTTTAAAATCATGTTCTCCTTCAAAATATTTTATTGCTTTTTTCATTTTTTCTACATCTAATTTTATCGGCATATGATATGTTAAATTTCTGTAAATTGCTGTTCCATACTTAGAATTATCAATTACATATCTATATGTTTTCCTTTTACAATTAAATCTGCTATGGAATCTCTCATCTACTTCTTCTGCATTTTGTATTCTAATAGAATTTTTTACCTGAGAATTTATTGCAATCGGAAATTTTTCTATCTCCATAGTAGAGTTAGTTTTAAAATTAGCAACTTGTCCAATAGCATGGACTCCTGCATCTGTTCTACCAGATGCGATAAGGTCTACTTTTTCACCCGTTATATTTTCTATTGCTCTTTCTATTTCTCCTTGAATGTTTAATTTGCTTGGTTGTTTTTGCCAACCTCCAAAATCTTTCCCGTCATATTCTATAGTTAATTTTATATTTCTCATTTTTCATCCTTTTTCTATATATTCTTTTTTATAACTTTTATATAATTAAATATACTTATTTCACAAAATTTAATTTAGGGCAAAATAAGTATATTTATTTTTGGTTTTTAATATCTCAATTTATTTTTGTTCTGTTTCTTTTTGTTTCTTTGCTTTTTCAGCAACTTTACTTTTGCGCTTTTGAATAAACTTTGGAGCATGTGCCTTCTTTTCTTTGTCATCTCCAAATTTCTTAGTTACTAGATTTTTTATTAAAATATTTTTCAAAGCTTCTTCTTTTAGGTCAACAATTAAATTTCCGTCCTTCGCTATAGAAATTTTTCCAGTTTCTTCAGAAACTACCACGGCTATAGCATCTGTTTCTCTCGAAATTCCAAGTGCTGCCCTATGTCTTGTTCCTAGACCTTTGCTAATTTGTTTGTCGTCTGATAAAGGCAATATACAAGCAGCTGCTGCAATTTTGTTTTGACTTATAATTATTGCTCCGTCATGTAATGGAGTTTTTGGAACAAATAGATTTACAATTAGTTGTGGCGAAACTTCAGCATCTATTTTTACTCCACTATCCATAATATCATTTAATTGTATATCTCTTTCTAATACAATTAACCCTCCTGTTTTTGTGTTTGACAATTCTTTTGCAGCAATTACAATTTTATAAATATCTTCCTTTGTCTTAGTTTCTAGATTTTTCTCAAGCCCAATTCCAAAGAATTTGGTAAAACGATTAGTTCCTAATTGCTCTAGCATTCTTCTAAGTTCTGGTTGAAATATTACCATTAAAGCAATTACTCCATATGTTGTAAATATTGTTAAGAACCAATTCAAAATTCTCAACTCAAATATTCCACTTAAAATTGTAACAATTACTATTAGAACAATTCCTTTGAGTAATTGCCATACTCTAGAATTTCTTGCCGATTTTATAAATTTATAAGCTATATATCCTACTATTAGTACATCTAAAATAAATATTATTAATTTAAATGGGTTACTGGAAATATCAGTAATGTATCCCATTATGCTTTCCCAAAACCCATTAATGTTTGATGAAAAAAACTCCATATACTTCTTTCCTCTTTTTTTCCTATATTAAATAAAATACTAGAGATGCGACAACTGCAAATATCATCATTACTGCAAGAACAGCAGCTATGATTCTTGTTGCGATTTTTCCATAATCTCTTCTATTTTTTTCTTTTTTATTCATAATTAATATCATTCCTTTCCTAAGGTATATCTGATTGAAATTGTATAATCAGTTCTATTAGCTATTTGGGCTAATAGAATCGGTTTTAATAACTTAATCCTGAGAATAATGATGAAATATCAAATGTGCTTACAATATTTGGCGCACCATAATCCACTCCATATGTTTCAACAGTAATACTTGTTATAACAGGTTGTTCTTTTGGAGTATCTGATGCAATTTGATTTCCGTCTTCATCTTCTGGAACCTCATAGCTTTCATCAACTTCTGTGTCTCTATAATAAACTTCAATATTTGCAATTTCGTCAACCACATCTAATCCGTCTATTACTTTTCCAAAAGGAGCATATAATCCGTCTAATTGGTTATTATCTTCTGTCATTATAAAGAATTGACATCCTGCAGAATTATATCCTTCTGTTGTGTATCCCCAACTGCTGTAATCAGATCTTGCCATAGAAATTACACCTTGTTCGTGTTTTATGTTGTTAGTATCGTCTCCATTTGCAATAAACTCCCCCGGAATATTATATTCAACATCTAATAAACCTTCTAAATTGCTTTTTGCATTTTCATTATCATCTAAATATTTTTTCGCATCTTGATATGAGCTAATAGTTACATTATCTACTGTATACTCTCCGTCATAGAATTCGTCTAATATTGATTCAAATAAATCTTTATTATCTAGCACTTCGTCTATATTGTATATATCACTAAGTAATGGTGAGGCTGCTGCATCTCCGTTTCTTGCTCCACCTTGTATAACAAAGTTTGGCATTGTTCTATGAAATGTTGTTCCATTATAGAAACCTCTATTAGCCAATCTAATAAAATTAGCTACTGTATTTGGTGCTTTGTCTGGATAAAGCTCTACTTTTATTGTCCCAAAATCTTCAACCTCAATGGTTGCAACCGGATTTGGTATATCAAGTGTAGCCTTTTTATATATTCCGTATCCTGCAAATGCTATCCCTGCTAATACTAATAATATTCCTAAAATTAATAAGATTCTCAATACTGTTTTGTTCATTTTTCTTACTCAATCCTTTCTTAAGGCACAAAAAATTATAATTATTTTAACCTTTTTCCCTTGTTTGTTAATTATTTTTCATACATTTAATATTTTACCATATTTAAATTTTGAATACAATTATTTTTCGTCAAATTTCTTATGTAAAAATTTCTAATGGTTACAGTTCATAGCCTAATGAATTTAAGCCATTAAATTGTCGAAAACAAATTGTTCTTGCATTCTCTTAAGTGATTGTCTAATAGTTCTTGCTCTAACTTCTCCAATTCCATCTACATCATCTAGTCTCTTTATATCTGCCACCAAAATATGCTGGAATGATTTAAATGATTTCACAAGATTCTCAACAATTGTGCTTGGCATTCTTGGTATTTTGCTTAAAATTCTATATCCTCTTGTATATACACCAACTTCATCATAATTATCAAATGCTTCATATCCTAACAGATTTGCAATTTTGTCAGCTTTAATTAAATTTTCATATTCAATAGACTTAAGCTCTGCTAAAATTTTCTCGGCAGTTCTCTTTTTGCCTGGTGCTATATAATCTTTTACCAAAAGCAATTCCTCTTTTTCCAAATCTCCAACGGTTTCATCAAGCTGCATCTCTAGTAGTCTTCCTTCTGCTCCAAGCTCATCTATTGCTCTGTTTACCTCTTCTGCAATCTTCATAACCATTTCTGCTCTTTGTATACAAGTTATAACATTCTCTAGAGTTACAATATCATTAAACTCATACTCATTTAGCATATTTATTTTATTATCAAAAACTTTTTTATACTTTTCAACTATTTGCAATGCTTGATTTGCTTTTGAAATTACCTCTGCTGAATCTTTTAAAACATATCTTGAATTGCCTCTAAACAAAGTAATTATACCTCTCCTTTGAGAAATACTAATTACCAAAGCACCAGTCTGTTTAGCTGTACGCTCTGCAGTTCTATGTCTAGTACCAGTTTCTGTTGTATAAATATCTGGAGACGGTATAAGCTGTGTATTAGCATACAGAATTCTCTTAAAATCAGAACTCAAAATAATAGCTCCATCCATTTTAGCAAGCTCATATAACTTTGCCGGGCTAAACTCGACATCCAGTTTAAAGCCACCATCAACCAGTTCCAAAACCTGGTCGCTATCTGCAACAGCAATTAATGCACCAGTCTTAGCATTCAAAATATTTTCCAATCCATTACGAATTGGTGTACCTGGTGCTATCAACTTCAAAACATCAACAATTCCGTCAGCCACCCTTTCTTCACTCCTTTTCCGTTTGGGGACAGGCCTTAAAACGACAACTCTGTCGCTTGGGGACAGGCCTTGAAACGACAACTCTGTCGCTTGGGGACAGGCCTTGATTCATTCACAAACTAAGAATTAGTCTTCTTTCACCTTGGGTCTATTCCGTTTTTTACCATAAACGAAGTCTTTCTTTTAACTAATTCACGCCTATCTTAACTGCAATTCCTTTATGGCCCCATTTACATTCCTAACGCCTATTATATCTAATTTAAATCTTTCTTTCAATAGTTTTTTATTACTTTCTGGTATAATACACTTTTTAAATCCTAGTCTTTCCGCTTCTTTTAGTCTTTTTTCTATCATATTTACTGCTCTTACTTCTCCTGTTAAACCAACTTCACCTATTGCTACTACATCTTGTGGTATACTCACATTCTTGTAACTTGATGTACATGCTAATACCACACCTAAATCCACAGCAGGTTCAGCAATTCTTATTCCGCTAACCACATTCAAATATACATCATGCGTTCCAAGGCCAATTCCTGCTCGTTTTTCAAGAACCGCAATCAAAACTGCCAATCTGTTATAGTCAAATCCATTTGCAGTCCTCTTTGGTATACCAAATACACTTGGTGTTGTTAAAGCTTGTAATTCAATTAGTAATGGTCTAGTTCCCTCCATGCTAGCAACTATAACAGAACCTGCAGGATTATCATTTCTTTCCGAAATCAGTATTGATGAAGGATTAGTAATTTCAACCATTCCTTCATTCTTCATTTCAAACATTCCTACCTCATTGGTTGAGCCAAACCTGTTTTTTACTCCTCTTAAAATTCTATATGAAAAATATCTTTCTCCTTCAATATATAGAACTGTATCCACCATGTGCTCTAAAACCCTAGGACCTGCAATATTTCCGTCTTTAGTAACATGTCCAATTATAATAGTAGTTATTCCATTATCTTTGCACATTCTCATGATTCTAGAAGTAATTTCTCTTACTTGGCTCACAGTTCCAGCTGCTGATGTTATTTCTTCAGAATACATTGTTTGAATAGAATCTATAATTACAAGTTTTGGGTTAATTGACATTATTGCATCTTGAATATTATCAATATTGGTTTCACCCAAAAACATTAAATCATCATTGTTAATATTTAACCTATCTGCTCTAATTTTTACTTGCTCTGCTGACTCTTCTCCAGAAACATACAAAACTTTACCCTCGCCTTTTACTTTGTCGCATAATTGCAGAATCAAAGTCGATTTACCTATTCCAGGTTCTCCTCCAACAAGCACAAGAGAGCCCTTTACTAGGCCTCCTCCTAGCACTCTGTCAAGCTCGCCTATGCCAGTGCTAGTTCTTTCTGTTTCTATACCTTGAACCTCTTTTAATTTTCTGGGTGTTGCTTTTTCTTTATGTGCTCCACTCGAAGTACTACTACTAGTATTTACAACTTTTTCTTCATAAAAACTATTCCACTCATTGCATGCCGGACATTTTCCGAGCCATTTAGCAGACTCATATCCACAATTACTGCACACAAACACAGTCTTAGCCTTTGCCATATATATCTACTCCTTCTTTGTCGTTTGGGGACAGGCCTTAAAACGACAACTTTGTCGCTGAGGGACAGACCTTCACATTTTTAGTTGTTCTTGGCTTTATGAAGGCTATTTTCTTCCTTATCCCTTGCTTCTTTAATTATTCTTTGGATATTCCTTTCACTCATTTCTAGAGCTTTTGCTATTAATTTTGAGTTCATCCCCTGTATTTTAGAGATATTGTAAATAATTTCATTTCTTGCCTTTGTATTATATTTCTTAATTTTCGAAGGATTATCATGTAGATATGCTCTCATTGCCTTATCCGCCTGATTATCTGTTAAAACATAATCTAACTCTAGCCTTGAATCATAAAAATCAGGATCAGCTTTTTTACTAAATCTTTCAAACTTTTCAATAGCCTTTTTTCTATCCATATCAAACAACTCTAGTATAAAATCCACATCAGTTATTCCACTATAAGTTTTTCCTATATAGTCCTGGTAGCTACTCCATCTATAGTCTGTGGTAGAGCATATACCTGCCTTTTGTGGATTGCCATGGATATATCTAATTAAACTTAGTAAATAGCTCTCTGTATCAACACAGATACTCTTAAATCTATTTTGAAACAAATGCCCTACTCTATCATATTTCTTATTAAAATACATCGCATAACTTGTACATAATCTATGCATAATTTTTGAAATTTCATCATTTTTATCACATATTGTTAAATGTACATGATTATCCATTAATACATATAAATAAACCTCAAAATTAAATTTATCCTTAGTAAGTTTTAATTCTTTTAAAAATTTTAATTTATCACATTCATCTAGGAAAATATCTTGTTTATTGACTCCTCTTATAATAATGTGATAAGTATTTGTTATAGTTTTAATATTTACTCTAGCAACACGTGGCATATTGCCCCTCCTTTCTTTTTTTAACTTTGCTAGTCTCTATAATTGACAATACGCCCCCATGTCTTTTGTTATTCACATAAAAATATAGCACATTTTTTACAAATATGCTATACTTTTCACATATAATTTACAAAAATTGTTAAATTTTCGTAATAAATTCATTCTGATGCATTAAATAACAGCCCCAAATCTTTATTTTTCTCTTCAAGGTCTGTCCCCCAACGACTAAGTTGTCGTTTTAAGGTCTGTCCCCCAACGACTAAGTTGTCGTTTTAAGGCCTGTCCCCCCAACGACAAAGTTGTCGTTTTAAGGCCTGTCCCTCAGCGACAAAGTTGTCGTTTTAAGGCCTGTCCCCTAACGACAAAATGAACATTGCGTGAGCCCAAGCTAGGCCTATTACCCAATTTGGAGTCATTGTTTTGTTGTCTATTTGCTCTCCTAGAAGTCCATATTCATTACAGCTATTTACTATGAAGTCTATACATTCTTGTGCTTTTTTCTTTTCTCCTATTTCTTTATAATATAGCGCCATCCACAATGTTGATATTGACCATGGGCTTTTTCCTTCTTTATAATGGTCGCCTTCAAATCTTAAATATCCTCCTGTATATGTTCTAAGTGTCATGTTTATTTTTTCTATTGTGTTTGTAATTCTTTTTTCTTTTGCTCCATACATTTCAAATGGAACGACTGCCCCTACTAAACTAATATCTGCAAGTTCGTCTTTTGTGTTTCTTTTTAATGTTTTTGTGTTTTCATTATATAGGTTTTTGTCTATATATTTTTTGATTTCTTTTTTATAGAATTCTAATTTTTTTTCTAATTTGTTTATGCTTTCTAGTTTTAATCTATTTTTTTCTTCATACTCTGGTTTGAAGACTTCATACATTTTCATTATTGCGTTAAATGCTGAATATATGCTAGCTAAAGAGTATAAGTGCACTCCTTCGTTCATTTCCCACAAGTCATAACTTAGCGGAAGTTTATTTCTATTTTCTGTATGATATGTTTTTTCTATTTCGTTTTTTACTACATCGCTATCGTCATGTAGTCCTAATATATTGTCCATATATATGCATAAAAATTTTACCGCATTTTCGCACATTTTTAGGACTTCTTTTAAGAATTTTTTATCTTGCGAAAATTTGTAATGTTCATATGCACCGTATACTACACCTGCTGTTTCGTCTATTTGGTATCCCCAGCAAGGAGCTAGTCTTCCGTCTGTATAGAATCTTTGTTCCCACATTCCATTTTTGCTTTGTGTGTTTTTGCAAAATATTTTATAGAATTTTTCTGTTTCTTTTCCCATTTTTACTTTATCAAATGCTCTTGTTATAAATACTGCGTCACGAGGCCAGCAATATCCGTATCTTCCGCATTGTGTAAGGTTTTCATCAACTTCTACTGCTGCTGCAACTCCTCCTGTTTCTCTATTTGTAAGCAACGGAAATAGTAATATGCTTCTTTTATATATTTTATTGAATTTTCTATTATATTCGCTATTTTCTTCTTTTAATTCTATATTAATATGGTCTTTTACATATTTTTTCCAATATCTTTGTACTGATGTTTTTTCTGCCGAAGTGTCCATTTTTCTTATATTTTCTATGTTTTTCCACATATCTGTTCCAGATACTTTTTCGTTATCTAACACATACACAAATATGTCTATTTCTTTTGTCTCTCCTGGCTTAAGCACACCAATCTCGTAATTTACGCTAGAGTCTGGACTCATTCCAATATAGTCTTTGTCATGTATTACTCCGCTTCCAATGTTATTTGCAGTATCATTTAATTGATGCTCACTAATATTATTTTTAGAGAACAAACACATTGTGTTATTATGACTATATTGCATTAGCACATTGTTTTCAATTTTTGATCCAACCATATTGTTTGGGTTCGACAATAATTTTGAATGTACTAAAAAGTTAACATTTAAATCAATTGTATTATTGTTTTTGAAAATATATTTTTTTATTAAAACACTATTTTTCATAGATACAAAATCAATTTGCTTTATTGCTAAGCTGAAATATGTGTTCTCTATTTCTGTGTTTAAAATATTTGTGTCTTCTGTATAATATTGATTATATCTATTATTTGTATCTTCATGTAAATATATTATACAAGAGTCATTAACTTTGACTCCTGTGTGGAAGAAATCCAAAAATTGTCTAAAATCTGGTGTGCTATGCATTAATCTTAATAACTCACCATTTTTCGTATAACTTGCTGTTATGTCTTTTCCTCCAATTATAGCATCATTAAAATACTTGTTTTTCATCAGTTTCTCCTTTTCATAACTTTTCTAAAGTTTTTGCATTACAAATTCACACTCACTATAGTTAAAGTATACATATTTATTTATTTTCAACTATTTTTACAATTTGATTTTCTAGCTCTTTTAATCTATCTTTAATTCTTAAAATGTCAGTGTCTGCAGTATTTTTGTCCAAATATTCTTCTTTTACAATATTCGACATATCTTCTAATTCTTCTTTTAATGTATTCATTCTCTCTAGAACTTCAAGTCTTAGGTATCTTTCTTTAGCAGTATCTTTTACTTTTCCTACCATTTCAATATTTTCATCTAGTACATAGCTTTCTCCAAAGTCTGGTATTGTTACTGGAATATTTGTACTTTCTTCTAATTTTTGTTTTAAAACTATTTGTCCTTCTGGCTCCCCATGCACTAAGAATATATGCTTTGGCGGATTTGTAAATGAATATACAAAATGCATTAATAATTCTTGGTCTGCATGTCCAGAATATCCTTCTATATATTCGATTCTTGCATTAACTGCAATTTCTTCTCCAAATATTTTTACTTTTTTCTCTCCGTCTACTAATTTTCTTCCAAGTGTTCCTGGAGCTTGATATCCAACGAAAAGAATTGTACTATTTGGTTCCCACAAATGGTGTTTTAAGTGATGCTTTATTCTTCCAACTTCACACATACCACTTGCTGAAATTATTATTGAAGATTCTTCACTCGCATTTAAAGCCTTTGATTCATCAGCAGTTCTTGTAAATTTCAATCCTGTAAATTCTAGTGGATTATCCCCTTCATTTATTATTCTTTGTGTCTCTTCATTAAATAAATCCATATTTTCCTTAAATACTTCTGTTGCTGAAATTGCAAGCGGACTATCAACATATACAGGTATACTCATCAATCTTTTATATTTTTTGTAAAATTCTTCATCGTGTTTTTCTTCTTTTATTCTATTAAGCTCAAACAAAATTTCTTGAGTTCTTCCAACAGCAAATGAAGGTATTACAACTGTTCCACCTTTTTCTAAAGTCTCATATACAATATCTAAGAATATTTTTGCTTTATCATCATTTCTCATATGAAGTCTATTTCCATATGTTGATTCCATTACTAAATAATCAGCATCACTTATCATTGTAGGTGGTGATAAAAGTGGAATATCATCATTTCCTAAATCCCCTGTAAATACTGCTTTTTTTGTTTCTTCATTTTCTGTAACCCATACTTCTATAATGCTTGACCCTAGCATGTGTCCAGCATCATTAAATCTTACTTTTATGTTTTCATCAATATCTATTATTTCATTATATCCAACTGAGTTAAATATTTCTAATGATTTTCCCGCATCTTCAGCAGTGTATAGTGGTGGTAAAGGGTCTTGCCCCTTTCTTATTCTCTTTTTGTTTTTCCATTCAATTTCCATTTCTTGAATATGTCCACTATCAGGTAACATGATAGCACATAAATCGCATGTGGCTTTTGTTGCATACACCGGATTTCTATATCCTTCATTATATAATTTTGGAATCCTACCTGAGTGGTCTATGTGAGCATGTGTAAGAAGCATAAAATCTATTTCTTTTACGTCAAATAGAAATGGTGCTTCGTTTTCAAATTCATCTGCTGCAGAACCTTGGTACATACCACAATCTACTAAAAATTTCTTTCCAGCTCCTTCTACTAAAAAATTTGAACCAGTTACTGTTTTTGTTGCACCTAAAAAAGTTATTTTCATAAAACCTCCATTCGAGCGCGTAAACAAAATGGAGTGTCCCTTTTGTTCACGCATCTTGATTAAATTTATATATTTTTAGCAAAACAATTTGCATTTTTTCTTTATTCTAACATTCTTTATATTGATCTTCATAGATTTTTCCAATACTGTATCATCATAATATTCAACAGTTAAAACTTCATTTTCATAATTGCATTGTAAGTTGATTGTCGATAAATTTATTTTCAAATCAAAGATTTCTTTCACTATTTCATATGCCAATTTTTCATCTTCTGTAAACACATCAATAATCTTTAATGCTCGCGCTTTTTTTACGATTTTTTTGAATAGTGTGTCAAATTTCTGCTCTAGCTCTTTTATGTCTTTCACACAATTTTCTCTATCTATTGGTATAAATCTATAATATCGTATTTTGTACATCCATTTTACTAAATTCAATTTGTTTTCTTCATTAATATCATCTATTTTTTTGGAAGCATTTGATATAAATTCATCTGCCAAGTTTGCAATTTCTTCTGCCTCCATATTTTTTGCAATCTTCTCTAAGAATGAATTTTCTTCTTCCAAAATACTTTTTTGAGCAATAAATTCTTTTGGCAAAATAACTTTATTGCATTCTTCTATTTTTTCTATAAACTCTGTTCTTTCTCTTTCTAAAATTTTAACCAAATAATTTGCACTAAAAATTTTCTTTCTGTTTGGCAATTTTTCATTTCTCGAATAATATTCTTTTTTTAGCATTTCATTGTTATTTAATGTTTTATCTATTTTTTCAATTTCTTTCATGTATTCTTTTTTCTCTTGAGTTACTTTATCCAAAAAATCTTTTTTGTTTTCAAACAATTTTAATCTATCTTTTTTCTCTTTTTTAGTTTTTTCTAGATTTTTCTTAAACTCTTTATTTTCGTCAGCAGAAATATATTTTTCAATTGCCATTCTGCAAACCAAATCATACATTTCTTTATGCTTTCTACTTATTATGTCCCTTCTTCCGTTTAATAACAACAATGTTTGATAAATAAAATTATATTCAATATCATTTATTTCATTTATAACAATATCCCATGACCAGCCATTAAAATCCCTTATGACCTCCGCATTTGAATCTAAGCTTCCACTATTTAACATACAGTTTAATGGCTCTTCAAGATATTCATATGGTGCATGTAATTTAATATCAGTTTCATCTAACTTTAAAATTGCAGTTAAAATTACCAATTCATTTTGAAAACAAACAATTTCTCCATTCTTCTTATCGATTTTATACTTTATGTTATTTTGTTCTAACTCCTCTGCCTCTGGTGTTCCTGCTTTTACCAATAAAATCTTTAAGCATTTTTCTTTAATTATCCTTAGTAAATTTTCTATATAATCTTTTTTGGCTGGAGCTTCAACTTTTACAGTTTCATAATCTCTATATGCATTTTCTATTTTATATAACATGCTAAGTAGCAAATTTTTTACTTCATATGAGAATAATTTATTTTCCAAAATTTTTTCTAACTCATTATTATAATCTTTTATGCTAATATTTAATTTAGATAAAATTTTATTTTTCTCCATAAAACAAGCTCATTCCTTTTCTTAAGTGTATCTATAATTACCCTTCTACATTATTGCTACTCATTTTTAGCTCTTCCCAGCGCTCCTTAGACATAAGCACTTCACGAGGTTTACTTCCTTGGAATCCTGAGATTATTCCTCTTTCTTCCATTTGGTCTATAATTCTTCCTGCTCTGGCATATCCTACTTTAAATCTTCTTTGTATAAACGAAGTAGATGCTTGTCCTGTTTCAACAACCACTTCTATAGCATCCATTAATAATGGGTCAGTGTTGTCATCGTCTTCTTGGCTATCAAGCTCTTTATCTGTGCTATTTGCATTTTCTATTTGTTTTAAAATCTCATCATTATATGTAGCTTCGCCATTATTTTTAATGAAATCCACTATTTTTTCTACTTCTTTGTCAGATATAAATGCACCTTGGATTCTGGTTGGCTTTGTTGCTCCTGAAGGATAAAATAACATATCTCCTTTACCTAAGAGCTTTTCTGCACCTGCCATATCCAAAATTGTTCTAGAATCTACTTGTGATGAAACAGCAAAAGATATTCTAGAAGGAACATTTGCTTTAATAATACCAGTAATTACATCTACAGAAGGTCTTTGTGTAGCAATTACTAAGTGCATACCTGCAGCTCTTGCCATTTGTGCCAATCTACAAATAGAATCTTCTACATCTTTTGGAGAAACCATCATCAAATCTGATAACTCATCAATGATAATTACTATTTGTGGTAGTTTTTGTCCTCCACCTTCTCCCTCCAATGCAGCATTATATCCTTTTATATCTCTTACATTTTTGCTAGCAAACAAACTATATCTATTTACCATTTCTTGTACTGCCCACGCTAAAGCTCCTGCGGCTTTCTTAGGGTCTGTAACTACAGGAATAAGTAAATGTGGTATTCCGTTATACACAGAAAGCTCAACCACTTTAGGGTCAACCATTACAAGTTTTACTTCACTTGGTTTAGCTTTATATATAATACTTGCAATTAAAGTATTTATACATACAGACTTTCCAGAACCTGTTGCACCAGCAATTAATACATGGGGCATTTTAGCAATATCTGCAACAACTTCTTTTCCTGCCACATCTTTACCAAGTGCAAAAGCAAGTTTAGATTTATGATTTTTAAATTCATCACAATTAATTATATCTCTTAATGGCACTATTTCATTTTCTTTATTTGGGACTTCTATTCCCACTGCTTGCTTTCCAGGTATAGGAGCTTCTATTCTTATAGTTTCTGCTGCCAAGTTTAGTGCAATATCATCTGCCAAATTTGCGATTTTACTTACTCTTACACCTTCTGCAGGTTTTAGCTCATATCTTGTAATTGCAGGTCCAACAGAAACATTCTCAACTTTAGCAGATACGCCAAAACTATACAATGTTTTTTGCAATCTTGTTGCAGTATCTGCAACAGCTTTTTTGCCTCCTTTTATGCCTTTCTTTTCTCCTTCTGCCAATAATTGAATTGGAGGGAATTCATAATGTTCGTCTTCTACAGTCATTGTATGCTCTAATTGCAAAACTTGTTTTACCTTTTCTTCCTTAGTCTCTTGCTCTGCCTTAAATAAATTTGCTTCAATTACATCTGGATTTGATTTTTCTTCAGTTTTCTCTTTCGTTCTTCCAACTATATTAAATGGAATTAAATTATCATCTTTATGGTCATATTTCTTTAATTTTTTATTCTTTTTATTATCTTCTTCGTCATCATCTATATTTATAGTTAATTGTTCTGCAAGCTCCTCTGCTTCTCTTCTTTGTTCTTCTTTTTCTCTTAATCTTCTCTCTTTTTTAGTTTCTTTTCTTGGTTCTTCCTCTTCTTTAATTCTAGATGTTCTAGACGCTCTAGTAGCCCTTGCTTCTTCTTTTTCTACTCTTCTTTCTTCCCTATCTTCTCTTCTTGCTTCTATAACATCAGCTATCATCTCTGCTGGCTTTATTCCAAACATGAATACAAGTAAAATTGCTCCAACTCCTATGCATAATATAACTGTTCCTATTTCGCCAAGCAAACCAATTAATGCATATGCAATAGCAGTTCCTATAACTCCACCGCCATTATTCATTTCGCCTAATTCATATCCTCTAGAAACCACATCTTCAAATTGATTACTAACATTTAAATTACCATTTGAAAATTGAAATACACTAAGCATAGTAGCTATACATACTAAAAAGATAGCGTACTGGATTAATTTTGAAACCAAATATTCTTTATCTTCTGTAGTCATGTATATAGCGATTAAAAATGTTCCTACAGGGATTATGTATTTAATTACTCCCATTATTCCACCTAATATTGGGCTTAGGTGTTCTCCAATGTATCCTGATTTTGTATATATTAATATAGCTAGTAGTATGCTTATTAATATCATAAATACTACTGCAACATTTACATCAACTTTATTTTTCTTTGTTCTTCTTCCTCTTTTTGCCAAAGCAATTTCCTCCTTTGCATAACAAATCACGAAAATATCCATTGGTATTATATCACAAGGTATAGGAAAAGCAAACAGATTTTTAAAAAATTTCATTTTCGTTATAAGCGAGCAAAAAGGACAGACTATCATGTAATAAAATTTTCTTATATTTCTACTACATGCTAGTCTATCCTTTATATTAACTTCCTGTTTATTTCAATTCTTTTCTGTTATTTTTTATTACTTTAAGAGCATCTTCTAGTGCAACTTCAATTCCCGCTAATACATTATCAGCATATTCTTCTGTTCCACTCTTAATTTCTCTTGACATTTCGTTTGCTGTTTCAATAATCTCAACTTTTTTCTCATATGCTTTTTTAGTTATTTCATGTTCGTCTATCATTGATATTATTCTATTTTCTGCCTCTTTTATTATTTCATCAGCTTCATTTTGGGCTTCTACTAAGATTCTTTGTCTTTCTTCTTTTATCCATTTTGCTTGTTTTAACTCATCTGGTAGTTTAAGCCTTATTTCTTTTACAATGTCTAAAATATCCTCTTTGTTTACAATACATTTACTTGAAAAAGGTATTCCTCTGCTTTTATCAAGCATATCTTCTAAAGCCTCTAATAAAGTAAATATTTCCATACTCTTACTCCTTTCGATTTAAGAATATCAAGCAAGCTCTTCCATATTTTCTTAAATCATTCACTTCTACTTGTAATATTTCTAATTCTTTTAAATCTCTTTCTTTTTCGTCTGTTTCTATAATTATTAAACCGTTTTTTGCTAATAAATCTAATGAAATAATTTTTTCTACAGCATCTACTGCCAAATCTTCTTTGTATGGTGGATCTATAAATATAACATCTAATTTAACATTTCTTTTAGAGAGTTCACTTAAACATTTTCTATAGTCTACCTTAAATATTTCTGATTTATCTTCAAATCTAGTCTTTTTGAGATTTTGATTTATCATTTGGGCAGCTGAGTTTGATTTTTCACAAAAATATGCTTTTTTTGCTCCTCTACTTATAAATTCTATGCCAATAGCTCCACTCCCAGCAAACAAATCTAACACAACACTATCTTCGATTTTGTTTTGTATTATATTAAATAGCGATTCTTTTACTCTATCTAATGTCGGTCTAGTTTCCATACTATCTATAGAATTTAATTTTGTGCCTCTAGCTGTTCCACTTATTACCCTCATAGCTACTCCTACATGATATATATTTATATTGTATCTATTATTTCAAATATGTCAATAAAATTAACAGAATTGTAATATATATTTAACATTTTTGTAATACTGTTATATTTTTGTAATATTTCTATGTTATTATATAGCATTTTTTTATTGTTGTAAAGGAGCAAAAATTTATCCATTAATAATGATTCCATTATTAATTATTTCATACCAACCAAAAAAGCAATATATTTAGTTATATTGCTTTTTTGGGCTTTTTTCTCTCTAATCTCTCTCAAACACAAGGCTATTTTCTATTCTTACTATAGCCTTATGTATTAATATAATATATATATAATATAAAATATTAATCTTTATTTATATCTTTGATTAATTCTAATTGTGAAATTAACAATGATTCCATTTTGGCTTTATATACATCAAATTGTTTTTTTAGGTCTTCTAATTCTTTTGTTTTTATTGTAATTTGTTGTTCTAATTCCATAACTTGCTCTCTTGCTGTTCCTTGTGCGTCTTTTATTATTTGATCTGCTTGTTGTTGAGCCACTTTTTTTATTTCATCAGCTGTACTTTGAGCCATTACTAAAGTATTTTGAAGTGTTGTTTCTAAATTTTTATATTTCACTAGACTAGCTTCTAAGTCTGCCATTTTGCTTTTGTTTTCATTTGATTCTTTATATAGTTTTTCATAGTCTACTGTTAGTTCATCTAAAAAATTATCTACTTCTTCTACACTATAGCCATTCATCATTTGTTTCGCAAATTTTTTATTTTCAATATCCAATGGTGTATACATATATTCGTTCCTCCTAAACTCCGTATATAACTATATTAATTATTTGAATTATTTCTTAGCCATGAAACAGATAATTTGTTTTTTATCTCTTCTCTAGCCATTTCATTTGTAATATCATAATTATATGGTGCAACTAAGAAAATAGAATTAGATACTTTTTGTAGATTTCCATCTAAAGCATGAACTGCTCCACTAACAACATCAACTATTCTTCTAGCTATGTCTTTATTAACATATTCTAGATTTACAATAATTGATTTCTTTTCTTTTAATAAATTACAAATACTTTCTGATTGCTCGAAAGTTGTTGGTTGACATATAACCATTTTCACTTGTTGAGTTTGTGGCATGCTAACAATTTTATTGTTTTTTCTGCCCCAAATTCTTCTATCTTCTTCCTCTTCTTCTTGTTCTTCTATATCTTCATTTTTTTCATAATCTACATCTTCTATTTCTTCTTCATCTTTTTCTGGTAATCCCAACATTCCCCATACTTTTTCCATAATAGCTCCTGACATCTAAATAACCTCCTTAAATTCGTCATTGGTTTCCATTCTCATATAGTATCTATCATTTTTTCTTTCTTGTCAATAGTTTTTTTGTTTTTGTAATATTTTTTTAATATAATTGTAACATAATTGTAATATTTCTTTACTTGTTTATTAATATTTCATCATATATAGCTATGCTTGGCATGCTTAATATTTCTTGTGAAGTGTAGCCAAGTTCGCTTAGCTCTTCACTTGTATACTTTGTAACAATAGAATACCTTTCATTACTCTTTAAGATTTTTACTATAATTTTATCTTCATATCCGATTCTTGTTCTTGTAACATATGAAATTTCATTCCCATTCTTATCCTCTGTCATAATTGCTTGGTTTGGAACTTTTAATCCAGATTCACTCCACCAAATAATGCTAAATGATATTTTTCTATAGCTTAATAATTCTTCCACATTATTATCTAATCTAAAAGTAATTACATATTCATTGTCTTCTTCTGTTTTATATTCAATAGTTGCTTCGACTTCACTGCCACTTGGCAATCTTAATGTTACTTTGTCTCCAACTTCTGCATCTTTTGCATAGTCTGAATCTAAAACACTAACAATATAGCAATAATAGTTATCTACTATTTTTCCACTTTCGCTGCTAGTTGGTATAATTTGTCCAGTTTTTAAATTTAAGTCTGCTAAAAATTCTTTAGTATTTTTTCCAAAATCGTCTATAGTAAGTATGTCTTCATAGCCGTCGACTCTGTATGAAATAACTCCACTTTTTGTTGCAGTCAAATATTCTGAACCTGAATTAAGCTGATTTTCGTATTTTTTTCTTTCATCAATCAATTTCTTTAAATATGAACCTGCTGGGCTTAATTCTCCTGCTATTTTTGCTTTTCTAGTCATATTATTAGAGATTTCTTGTTTGCTATCTTTAATAACTTTTAAATCGCTTTCTTCATATAAACTAGCTATTTTTGTATCTATTTGTTCATCTAGGACTTTTGCATCACCTTGAAGAGTGCTATTGTCTGTTTCTGCCATTGCTTCATCTATTTTCGTGTCTAATTCTTTAATTTTCTCAACTAAATTTTCTTCATTATTTGAATAATATCTAAAAATTGCTTCTCCTTTTGCTACTTTTTCTCCCTCTGTTTTTATTTGTTCTATTCCATTTTTGTAATTATCACCTTTTATAACGGTTTCATCTCTTACTATATAACCAACAGCAGGCTCTTCTTCTTGAATTTGTCCCATTTCTACATATACTGTGTCTGTAGGTTTTCTTATTAATTGAATTACAACAAATATTATATATATAAGAATGCATAGCAAGACTAGCATAAGGATTTTCTTCTTATGCTTTTTTAAAAATCTTATTAATTTATTGTTTTTTTTCGATTTTTCTCCTATTTCTTTTATTTTAGCTTTTTTCTCCACTGTACTCCTCCAAAATAATATTTATATTATTTTGTATATTATCTAATCCATTAATCCATTTAAGATTTTTGTATTTTCTAAACCAAGTAAGTTGCCTTTTAGCATATCTTCTTGTTTCTGTTTTTATTTTATCTATCATTTCTTCTTTTGTGGTTAACCCCTTTAGGTATTCTACCACTTCTTTATAGCCTAATCCTTGCATAGCTGTTGGAAAAACATCATATTTTTTTATAAGCTCTTCCACTTCTTCAATTAATCCTTGATTAATCATTATATCTACACGCTGGTTTATTCTATCATATAATCTTTCTCTGTCCATTGTTATTCCAAATAGAATAAAATTATATTTTGGCTCATTTTTTCTAGATTCAATTTCTAACTGAGTTTTTGTTTTACCTGTTGAATAGTATATTTCCAAAACTCTAAATATTCTTTTTCTATCA
>CALXZF010000144.1 GCA_944393165.1 uncultured Clostridia bacterium | reverse complement strand
TAGTGGAAGATTTAAAGAAGATGTGATAGAATATAAAAAGCAAAACCATATGTCTTTAAGAGATGTAGCAATAAAATTTAAAATTCCAGGAAGGAATACAATAAAGACATGGGAGAAAATATATGATGAGAGAGGACCTCAAGCACTCTATGAAGATCAACGAGGTAGAAGGAAAAAAATGAATTCTAAATCTTCCAAAAATGAAAAAAAATTAACAGACAAAGAAAAATTATTAAAAGAAAATGAACAACTTAGAATGGAGAATGAATACTTAAAAAAATTAAATGCCTTAGTTCAGGAAAGAATAAAGCGAGAAAGCAAGAAAAAGTAATAGTCGTTACAGAATTAAGGCAAAAATATAAGTTAACGGCTTTATTGGAATTAGCAGAAATGCCTAGAAGTACATATTACTACTATCTTAAGCAATTAAATAAAGAGGATAAATATAAAGAAATAAAAGAAGAAATTACAGCAATTTATCATGAAAACAAGGGTAGATATGGATATAGAAGAATAACTATGGAATTACATAATAGGGGATTCGTAATAAATCATAAGACTGTTTTAAAGCTTATGAAACAAATAGGTCTACAATGTTTTGTTAGAGTTAGAAAGTATAAATCATATAAGGGTGAAATTGGTAAAATATGTGATAATCTTCTAAATCGTAATTTTAAAGCAGATAAGCCTAATGAAAAATGGGTTACAGATGTAACAGAATTTTCTTTATTTGGAACTAAATTATACCTATCACCAATAATTGATTTGTTCAATGGAGAAGTAATAAGTTTCAATATATCTGAAAGACCTATATTTAATCAAGTTATAGATATGCTAGAAAAGGCATTTCGCAAAATAACAGATAACACAAATTTAATACTGCATTCAGACCAAGGCTGGCAATATCAGATGAAACAATATCAACATATTTTAAAGAAAAAAGGAATTAAACAAAGTATGTCTAGAAAAGGGAATTGTTTAGATAATTCTTGTGCTGAAAACTTTTTTGGATTACTAAAATCAGAACTATTGTATTTACAAGAATTTGAGTCAATAGAACATTTTAAAAAAGAATTAATTGAATATATAGATTATTACAATAACAAAAGGATTAAGGGTAAATTGAAAGGAATGAGCCCTGTTCAATACAGAATTCATTCCTTACAAGTTGCCTAATATAGCTTAATCAAAAAGTGTCTAACTTTTAGGGTTCAGTTCATTTAGTATAAAGTAATTTTTCTTTTAGAATTTGCATATATAATTTTTTTCTAACTAATTTACCACTCTTTTTTAAAATTTACCAATTCCGAAATATAACCAATTAAGCAAAATGGTGATAAAATAAACGCATATAATAAAATATAAACTATAAATGCAAACTTACTTCTTTTTTCTAATTTACAATCGATTTCTTTTAACACATTTCTTCTTTTATATTCAATCAATAAACAAAGTAATAGTCCTAAAAGAATTACGAGTAATGAAATCCAGCCAATTAGTAATGGATTTCCTAATAGTAATAAGATAAGTCCTAGTGGTACAAATATTAAAAGTGCTAAATCTATTAATGGGAAGAATATATTTAAGCACATTAGAATTTTAGACTTTATATTAAGTTTTCTTGATGTTAATACTTTTCCCTTCTTAAACGCCTCTATCATACCTCTAGCCCATCTTTTTCTTTGTTTACCTAATTTACTCCATTTTTCTGGAACTTCCGTAAATGCAATAGCATTTTTAGCAAAATTTGTATTGTATCCTTTGCTTAATAATTGCCAAGTTAAAACAATATCCTCTCCCACGCAGTTTTTCCAGCCACCAATTTCTTTTAAAGTTTCTGTTTTATATGCACTAAAAGCTCCTTGTGCTACTAATGTGGAATTATAGTTTCCTTGTAGCATTTTTACTCCAAAAATCCCTAAAGTATAATCCCACTCTTGTACTTTGGTTACAAAGCTTTTTTTAGCATTTTTTACAAATAAGCTACCAGCTGTCGCAACTGTCTTTTCATCAGAATTAACCAACTTATTCATTATTTTTTGAACTGCTAATGGATGAAGAGTAGTATCACTATCGACTGTAATAACATAATCAGTAGATACGCATTGTAAGCCTTTATTCAAGGCCGCCGCCTTACCAATATGCGATGATTCTATAAATTTAATATTCTCTTCTAAATCCATTTTTCTCAATAATTCTGTTGTTCCGTCTGTTGAGCCATCATCTATAACATCTATATAGATATGCCCTTTGTATTTCTGATTTTTTATAGAATTTATTGTCTCTTTTATACATTCTTTGGAATTATAAACTGGTATTAATATGGTTACATCTTCACTTTTTTTAGCACATGCTTTTTTGTCCTTTTTATTCTTTTTATTGTTCTTATCGCATAGTAAGCTAACAAAGTTAAATACATAATTAAAACCAGGTATTAATGCTATAAATGTTACAAGATATATTGCCAAAAAATATCCAAAATAACAAGCTATATCGTTAATCCAATTAATGCTTATAAAAATCGAAAAAATTAAATAAAGTATTGCAAGTGTAATTGAGATAAAAAACATATTTTCACCCCTTATATATCGTATGAAAAATGATATATAAAGGTGATTATTGTAAAAATGTGTCGTTTTTCTGTTGTTGCATATAATATATAGAGGTGAAATTTATGAATAAAAAAATTTTGTTACTTGTACTGATATTAATTATTGTGCTGGGAAGCATACTAATATTTTTTAATAAATCTTTTGATAATAATAAAGAAGATATAAAAATACCAATATTACTATATCACGATTTCGTGACTGTTGTTCCTGAAACTGAGCCTGATAATTACAACTATATTAATACACCAAAAAGTTTTGAAGAAAATATAAAAGTAATTATTGAAAATGGCTATACACCTATGTCAATTAAAGAACTTTATGATGCAATTAATGGTAAAATAGAACTTCCTGAAAAGCCTATTTTAATAACTTTTGATGACGGTTATTATAGTAATTATGAATATATCTTTCCAATTTTAAAAGAGTATAAAGTTAAAGCATCTATTTTTATAGTTACAGATAATATTGGAAAAGAAATAGATAATGTAAAATATTTAAGCTGGGATAACTGTTTAGAAATGCAAAATAGTGGTTTGATAGAGATATATAGTCATAGTACAAAGCATATCTTTTACAATAAAGTTCCTGTAAGAGAAATCCGTGATGATGTTCTTGAATCTTATAAAATTATGGAGGAAAACTTAGGAAAAAAAGATTTGAAAGTATTTGCGTATCCATATGGTGCATATACAAATGAAACTGTTAGGGCTTTAAAAAATAATGGTATAGATATGCAGTTATATGATATTGGAATAAATAATTTTAATAGTTTTGATGAAGATTATGTAAAAAGAATAAATATTCCTTGTGAAATGACAGGCAAGGAAATTATAGAAGAGATAAATAAGTGCACATAAAAAGGTTAAATATAAAATTTCTTTTCTCCGGAATTTAGTTTTAGATTTAAGGGTCACATAAAAATTTTGGAAAACGCTTGCAAATTTGCCATTTTCATGTTATACTGTTATTTGTTATATTTATTATGCTTAAAGGGAGGTGCAAAATATGCCAAATATTAAATCAGCTATAAAAAGAGTTAATGTTATTGAAAAGAAAACTTTAAGAAATAACATGATTAAATCTGAATATAAAACAGCTATAAGAAGATTTGAAGAAGCTTTAGAAAATAAAAATATTGAAGAAGCTACAAAATTATTCTCAGTTGCTACTAAAAAAATAGATCAAGCTTGTACAAAAGGTGTTATCGTTAAAAATACAGCAGCTAGAAAAAAATCAAATTTAGCTAAAAAATTAAATGCGGCAAATGCGTAAGTAATAAAAGATTGTGCACAGTTTTTTATTAAGTTTAAAGTTGTAAATTTATTTTACAACTTTTTTCTTTAATAGGAAATTTCTTCGAAATTTCTATTAAAGAAAAAGCTATAATCGCTATTGCCTTTAGGATTTCCTCCTTACAGTCGGAAACCTAAATCGGCGCGAACAAAGGGCGACATCCGTCGCTTTGTTCTTTGCATCTATTCAAAAATACTTCTATTTATCTTTTTTCCTTAAATTCCCTTTGATTTTAGCTAACGAGTATGTTAACATAAGATTAGATTGCTGTTTATTTATATTTTTGTACTTAGAATAAAAGAACGGAGGATGAGAATGAAAATGTTTATTGCAAAAATGAAAGATATTAACAAGCCTATATTAAAAGTATTATTTTCAGGTTTAAAGTTTAGTCTAGTTCTTGCATTATTTGCTACATTCATTTTAAGCCTATATCATTCTGTACATAATATAGATTTGTTTTTTGTTGGAATATCATTAATAAAATCAGCTTTGTTTTTTGCTGTATTTTTTGTGATGTGTGCAATTGCTGTTGATACAATAAAAAAGTCTTATAACTAAGGAGAACAAACAAGTTATAAGACTTCAATCACCTTTATAGATGATTACAATATGTTCATGTATATAATTGCATCATGCTGAAGAGCATATGCCTCCTTTCTTGTAGGGTGTGTGTCTTTTATATTATTTATATAGGGGTGAATATATAGAAAATAATATTCCAGAATTAATAAACAGATTACTAATTAAAGCTTTTTAGAAATAATAAGCATTGATGCAATTATGTATATATTAAAACACAATATTGCATATTTTTCAAGAAAAATCGTATGACAAGTTTCGACTTATTTCGTCAAACATTTCTTATTAGAAATTGCAATCAATCTCTACCAGTTGAGGTAAATAGAGCAAAGTAAAGATGAAATTACTATTATTTACTCGTAATTTCATCTTAAATCCTATATTTTATTTTAATTCTTCCAAGAACATTTTATTTAACATTTGTGGGTTTGCTTTTCCTTTTGTTTCTTTCATTGCTTGTCCTACTAAAAATCCTAAAGCTCTATCTTTTCCAGCTTTGTAATCAGCTACAGACTGTGGGTTATTCTTAAGAACTTTTTCTACTACTTCTTTGATTGCTCCTTCGTCAGAAATTTGAATCCAACCTTTTTCTTTTATTATCTCTTCTGGGTCTTTTGGATTTTCAACTAATTCTTCTACTACCTTTTTACCTATTGCAGAACTGATTGTGCCTTTATCTATTAATTCTACTAGTTTTGCTAAGTGCTCTGCTTTAAAAGGAATAGCATCCGCTTCTTGTTCTTTCTCGTTTAATATTCTTGATACATCTGAAAGTAACCAGTTTGCAACAGATTTAGCATTTCCACAAATTTTTTCTGCCGCTTCAAACATGTTAGACAAATACTTTGATGCAGTTAATAATCGTGCATCTTTTTCTGTTAATTTAAAATCATGGATGTATCTTTCTCTTCTACTTTCTGGCATTTCTGGCAAATTATTTTTTATATTTTCTATGTATTCTTCTGATAATCTAATTGCCACTAGGTCTGGCTCTGGAAAATATCTATAGTCTTGTGCATCTTCTTTGTCTCTCATTGAAAATGTTTTTCCAGATACATCATCCCACCTTAAAGTTTCCTGTTCGATTTTTCCTCCATTTTCTATAACTTCTATTTGCCTTTCAGCTTCATATTCTATAGCTCTTGTTATAGCTCTAAAAGAGTTCATGTTTTTCATTTCTGTTCTAGTTCCAAATTCTTCTGCTCCCATTTTTCTAACTGAAACATTAACATCTGCTCTAAAAGAGCCTTCTTGCATTTTACAATCTGATACCTCAATATATTCAAGTATTGATTTCAATTTTTTCAAATATCTATCAACTTCTCCTACAGAACGAAAATCTGGCTCAGATACTATCTCTATTAATGGAACTCCTGCTCTGTTTAAATCTACAAGGCTTCCAGCTCCAAATTCGTTATGATTAAGTTTTCCGGCGTCTTCTTCTATGTGGATTCTTGTAATTCCTATTTTTTTAGGATTTCCTTCATCATCCTCTATTTCTATATATCCATGCTCGCAAAGTGGTTTATCATATTGTGATATTTGATAAGATTTTGGTAAATCTGGATAAAAGTAATTTTTTCTATCGTTTTTACTATTTCTTGAAATTTCACAATTTGTTGCAAGACCAGCTTTTACAGCATATTCTACAACTTTTTCATTTAGTACAGGGAGCGTTCCTGGCATAGCCATACAAATTGGGCATACTTGGGTATTTGGCTCTGCACCAAAATTGGTTGGGCATGAGCAAAATATTTTTGTTTTGGTTGAAAGCTCTGCATGTACTTCAAGTCCCATTACTTTCTCATAAACTGTATTTGACATTCTCTCTCCTCCTATTTTAATTTTTAAATTCTGGTTTGTATTTGTCACGGAATCCATATTCTTGCTCAAATGCATATGCTGTATTTAATATTTTCTCTTCTTCAAATTTATTTCCTATAATTTGCATTCCTATTGGCATCCCTTTACTATCTACTCCGCATGGGATAGAAATACCAGGAAGTCCTGCAATGTTTACAGATACTGTACAGATATCTGCCAAGTACATTTCTAATGGGTTGTTTGACCTTGTTCCAATACCAAATGCAACTGTTGGAGATGTTGGAGTAAGAAGTACATCATATTTTTCAAAAGCTTTATCAAATTCTCTTTTTACAAATGTACGAACCTTTTGTGCTTTTTTATAGTATGCATCATAATATCCAGAAGAAAGTACATAAGTACCAAGAATAATTCTTCTTTTTACTTCTGGGCCAAATCCTTCACTTCTTGAGTTTCTATATAGTTCTTTTAGATTGCTACAGTTTTCTGCTCTGTGTCCATATCTTATTCCGTCAAACCTACCTAAGTTTGAACTTGCTTCCGCACAAGCAATTATATAATATGTTGCTAAAGCATATTTTGCAATATCTAGTGAGAATTCTTCTACTTCTGCTCCCATGTTTTTATACATTTCTATTGCTTCTTCTAATTTTTGTTTAACTTCGTCATTTATTCCTTCCCCAAAGTATTCTTTTGGAATACCTATTTTTAATCCTTTAACATCTTTTTTTAATGATTTTGTATAATCTTTTTTAGGACTTTCATATGATGTTGTATCTTTTTCATCATGACCTGCAATTATATTTAGAAGAATAGCTGCATCTGTTACATCTTTTGTAATTGGACCGATTTGGTCTAATGATGATGCAAATGCTACTAAACCATATCTAGAAACCAAACCATATGTAGGCTTTAATCCTACAACTCCGCAGAATGATGCTGGCTGACGAATTGAACCACCTGTGTCGCTTCCAAGTGCCCATGGCACTAGCTCTGCCGCAACTGCTGCTGCACTACCTCCAGAAGACCCACCAGGAACAGTATTCAAATTCCAAGGATTACAAGTTTTTTTGAAATATGAATATTCTGTTGATGCTCCCATTGCAAACTCATCCATATTAAGTTTTCCTAAATCTATAAGCCCTTCTCCTTCAAGCTTTTCAACAACTGTCGCATTATATGGAGCTATAAAATCTTCTAACATTCTTGAACTACATGTTGTTTTTACACCTTTTGTACACATGTTATCCTTTATTCCTATTGGAATTCCTGCTAAGCTTGATAGCTTCTCTCCATTTTTTCTTTTCTCATCTATTCTTTTTGCTTGTTTCATCGCTTCATCACACAAAGGTGTGACAAATGCTTTCACATCTTTCTCTTTTTCGTTTATTCTATTTACATAGGCTTGTACTATATCTTCACTCGTCAATTCTTTATTTTGTAATTTATCTTGAAGCTCATGCACTGTTAAATTAGTAATGTCCATTGCGTACCTCCTTTTAATTTAGTTAATTACTTTTGGTATTTTAAACATATGTCTTTCTTGCTCTTTTGCATTTTGAAGCAATAATTCATTATCATCAAACACCTTTACCTCATCTTTTCTAAACACATTATATTTATCATTTTCTCCTATTGTTTCTTCTAATCCTTCTGTATCTGCATTGTTTACTATTTCAGCAAAATTCAAAATTTCTTGAAGGTTTGATAAGTATTTATCTACTTCTTCATCTTTAATAGCTAAATCTGCAAGGTTAGCAATGTGCAATAATTCTTCTTTACTTACATTAGCCATAATCTCTCATCCCTTTCACTCAATATTTACCATTATACATACTTTTCACAAAAATTACAAGCTTTTTAGCCACATCCATTGGTTGTTTATGCTGTTGTGTTGTTACAATTCATAGGAATTTGCTATATCAGCTAACAGTAATGTTTTATAAAAGTATGAGAATATGGAATGGAATGTGATTTGAGTTTGATATTCTTAAAAAATTTTGTCAGGGAATCTCGCACACTTGTGAGGGCGCTGACAAAATTCCTTTTAGAATATCAATGAAAATCAGCTTGACCGACATATTCGAGTCACTTTTATAAAACATTACTGTTAGCTTGTAAGAAATCTTAGTAAACCGTGAATTGTATCTACATGCTATACATACTTTCTCACTTGCTCAAAAACTTCTTCATGAATATCATCTATACTTCTTATCTTTCCATTTTCTACACAATGTATTTCGCTCCAGTTATATTTTTTTACTAATTTGCATGCTTCATTATATGCATCTTGTAAATGTTCCTTATTTCTTTCATGAATATCTTTTTTCTCCTCATGTGTTATCTTATTCTCTCTTGTTTCCATTAATTTTTGTGCATATTCTGTTGGCATATTTAAGAAAAATACTTGTGTTGGTACAGGTAATCCATACAAATTAAACTCGAAATCCCATAGCCAATTTAAAAATTTCTCTCTTTCGTCATCATCTTTTATTTTTCCAGCTTGATGAACCATATTAGATGTAGTATATCTGTCTGCTAAAATAATTCCACCATTGTTATAATATTCTTCATATCCTGTTTTAAAAGTGGCATACCTATCTGCTGCATAGAATGTAGATGCAATATATGGGCTTATTGCTTGAGGGTTATCCCCAAAATCCCCATTTAAATACATTTTCACTAAAGCCGATGATTCGCTATCATAATTTGGGAAGCTCACTGCTCTATAATCTACGCCTTCTTTTTCAAACCTTTCTTTTAGTTTTTGAAGTTGCGTTTGTTTACCACTTCCGTCAGTTCCGTCTATTACAAATAATTTACCTTGTTTCATTTTTTTCCTCCTCCAAGCTGGGACAGGGGGACGGAGCTTTTGTCCCAATTTTGGGACATGGGGACAGACTTGTTTTCTTTTTTTGTTTAAAAATCATTTAGGTCTGTCCCCTTGTCTCAGTTTTGGGACGATTGCTCCGTCCCCCTGTCCCAGTTAAAACAAATATCTTTTTATAAATTTTCTTACAGTGTGCCAATATTTTTGAGAATCTACTGCTTGTGATTCTGCATGACCGGCATTTTTTATAATTAATTTTTCTTTTGGACACTTTGCTGCATCATATAACTTGTCTACCATATATGTTGGTACAAATTTATCTTGGTCTCCATGAATAAATAGAGTAGGTGTTACCGATTTCTTTATCTGTTTAACAGCTGATGCTTTTCTTAATGAATAACCTGCTTTAATCTTAGTAATAAGGTTAGCATTATACAGTGCTGGAAAAGTTGGCATATGGAATAGATATTTAAGCTCATAAGCAAATTCATCCCATACTGATGTATATCCGCAATCTTCAATTACCATTCTAACATTGCTTGATAATTTTTCGCCACTAGTCATCATAACAGTGGCTGCACCCATTGAAATTCCATACAAAATAATTTTTATATTTCCATAAGTTGCAATTAAATAATCTATCCAATTTAGTATATCTAATCTGTCCGGCCACCCCATTCCTATATATTTGCCGTCGCTTTTTCCATGTGCTCTTAAGTCTGGCATTAAAACATTATACCCATAACTCATAAACATTTTAGCTGCTGGAACCATAAAATATGCCGAATCAGTGTATCCATGTACTGCAATAACCCATACTTTTGAATCTTTTTTGTTTTTGGCTTCATACCCATGTAATTGTATTTTTTTACTCTGTATATATATGTCTGTCGCATTTTCTTCAAGCCATTTATCATTCTCTATTTTCATTTCAGCTTTTATATCATCTATTTC
>CALXZF010000143.1 GCA_944393165.1 uncultured Clostridia bacterium | reverse complement strand
AGCCTGAGGTGCTTTAGTTCCTTTCTTTATTGTCCATGCTCTTACTTCTGGCTCTCCCGCTGTTAGGAATGACATTAGTCCTAATAAATCATAACTTGCTTTTATCACTTTATCTAATCCTGATTCTTCTAATCCTAATGCTTCAAGCATTTCCTTTTTGTCTTCGCCTTCAAGACTCGCAAGTTCTTCTTCTATTTTTACACAAAGCGGAATAACTTCTGCTTTTTCATTTTTTGCATATTCTACTACTTGTTTTACATATTCATCTTCAAATGGATTTGCAAGTTGCTCTTCAGATACATTTGCAATATATAATATTGGCTTCATTGTAAGTAAAAATGCATCTTTTATAAGTTCTTGCTCTTCTTCATTAAGTTCTAATGTTCTAGCAGATTTTCCTGCTTCAAGTGTTGTTTTTATTTTTTCTAACAATTGTAATTCTGTTTCATATTTTTTATCTGCTTTTAATTTTTTCTTTACATTATCTATTCTTTTTCCTATAGTTTCTAAATCTGCAAATATTAATTCTAGATTGATTGTTTCTATATCTCTTGTTGGATTTATATTTCCGTCAACATGTACAATGTTAGGGTCTTCAAAACATCTAACCACTTCAACGATACTATCAACTTCTCTTATATGTGATAAGAATTTATTTCCTAATCCTTCTCCTTTGCTTGCTCCTTTTACCAAACCTGCTATATCCACAAATTCTATAACAGCATGAGTTGTTTTTTTAGCATCATACATTTTAGTTAATACATCTAATCTTTCATCTGGAACTGGCACTACACCAACATTTGGTTCTATTGTACAGAATGGATAATTCGCACATTCTGCTCCAGCATTTGTTATAGCATTAAACATTGTACTTTTCCCTACATTTGGTAATCCTACTATTCCTATTTTCATTTTCTTTTATGCTAATTAAGAAGCATATCCTCCTTTTCATTTACATACTTGTAGCAATTTCACTAACATACACATTGTCATCTATTGCATTAACCTCTTTATTTTCTGTAGTATTAGTATCATTTACCATGTTAGTGTCATTTGATACTTCGTTTGATATTTCATTTACTACATCATTAACAGTTTCATTTACTATTTCATTTACTGTCTCATTTGCCACTTCGTTTGAAGTTTCATTTTTGTTTGGATTTTGGTCAGTTGGCTTTTTGTTGTCATCTTTATTGTTATCTTTATCATTATTTTTTTCTTCTTCTAATTGTTTCAAATATTTTGGCCATGGGTTTCTACTATCTGGGTCTGTTGGGTCCCAACCTCTAACATTACTTGGTGCACTAGATATTTTTCTTGCTGTTGGTTTTCCAAGAGGTCCTGGATTTGAGCTTGAATAGAATTCAACTTGTGTGCCTACAGGACAGTTGTAATAAATCCACATTGCATCTTCAACTGTTAATCTTACACATCCCATAGAAACTCTTTGACCTAATTGATCATAAGCCCAATATTCTAATGAAGATTTATCTCCAGATTTTAAATATGGTACTGAGTGGAATAATATTCCTCCACAAATATGTGTAGAATATTGCCCATACACATCACCATATAAAGGCCACCAATTTCCTTTTGCTAATGTTCTATACACTCCAGAAGAAGGTGTGTATGTTCCGGTGGAACATACCATTGCTTTAACAGGTACTGTGTATTTACCATTTGAATCTTTTTGATATATTGTAACAACTTGTGCTCCATAATTTACTTTTATATAATATTTATCTGCAGCTGATGAAATTTTATTTTCTTTTTTTAACTTTTCATATTCTTCTTCATTTTCTTTTTTAGCCTCTTCTTCATCAACCACACTTTCCAATGAATTCATATTTTCTATATTATTTATGTTATCTGCTGTTGATTTATCTTCTTGTTGAGCTTGGCTTACTGCTACCTCACTACTCACATCTGCAGTTCTAGTCGCCCCAATATATTCAAATGTTCCTATTAAAATTGCAAATGTTAGAATCATTGCTCCTAAAATTGTGAAAGCAGCTGTTTCATCCTCAATTTTCATTTTTAATATTTTCATAAACTTTTCCATTGTTTTCCCCTTTTTCTTATGAGTCGCCATTCTGCCTCATAAATAGATATGGAGCTTCCAGACGGAATCGAACCGTCGACCCCAGCCTTACCATGGCTGTGCTCTACCTACTGAGCTATAGAAGCAACTATTCTTGTTTTAAGCCTTTTATAGCTTTTTTGCGAATACGCTGAATCGCATTATCTACAGATTTTACAGGAGTATCTAGGTTTTGAGCTATTTCGACATAACTTTTTCCATTAATATATTGATTTAATACTTTTTTTTCAAAATCACTTAATGATTTATCTATAGCATTTTCTATGTCTTGATAATATTCTTTTTTAGTAATTGTATCCAATGGGTCCTCTATAAGCGCAGTATTAAATATGTCCATTAATGAAGTATCGCTTTCTCCGTCTTCCTCATTATATGCAGATATATTCAATGATAAATATGAATTAAGTGGCATATGTTTTTGTCTATTTGATGTTTTAATGGCTGTTATAAGCTGTCTTTCAATACACATATTTGCAAAATTCTTAAAAGAATTTTGCATGTCTGGTTTATAGTTTTTTATAGCTTTAAATAAGCCAATTAGTCCTTCTTGAACAATGTCATCTCTTTCAGCACCGATTATAAAATATTTACTCACTTTTATATTTACTAATTCTTTATATTTATTTAGCAAATAATCAAAAGCTTGCTTATCACCAGATTTAATTATTTCAATTAAATCTTCATCTTTTATATTGTCATAATCTTTATTATTCGTTGAGTAAAAAACATTTGCATTTTCCATATTTATAAAGATACCTCCTGAAGTTTCTATGTGTTTAATTATAAGTCAGCCGGACTTTTTAGTCAATACCAATTTGATATTTTCTTTAAATTGTGCTAATATTATGCCTTGAAAGGAGAACAATATATATGGCATATGACGGATTAGTAAATTATTCGATTGTTAAAGAGCTTCAAAGTGTAATTATTAATGGAAAAGTTGATAAAATATATGAGCCTAATTTTGAGGAAATAGTACTTGGTTTGTATTCAAATGGTGTAAAATATGCATTAAATTTTGTAATTAATTCTCATTACTACAGAGCAAACTTAACCACAAATGCTAAGCCAAATCCTAATCAAGCACCTAATTTTTGTATGACTTTGCGAAAGTATTTGGTTGGTACTCATATAACTAAAATATATACTAAAAATTTGGAAAGAATTATTTTTATTGAATTTGAAGGATATAGCAAATCTAAAGATTTTTCAGTTAAAAAACTTATAATTGAATTAATGGGCAAATACAGCAACATTATTCTTGTAGATCAAAACGATGTAATTATTGATGCTCTAAAGCATTTTTCAGTGAATTCTGGTTCACACAGAAATATTTTTACAGGTAATAATTATGAATTTCCAAACTCTAGCAAATTAGATTTTATGGATATACATGATTGTGACGAATTTTGTAGAACATTAGAAAATAATGCAAAAAAATTAAATACCACTAGTTTGTGCAAAATAATTAGCAATACTTTCACTGGAATTAGTAGAACTTCAATTAAATCATTTGAAGAAAAGCTCAATTTAAAAGATGAAATAAACAAAGAGTCTTCTAAATCATTATATGACTATATTTTAAAGATTATAAATTTGCCAGATAGAACAATCTGTAGCAAGTATGACAATGATTATTCTTTAGAGTTGTTGGAAAGTCAAGATGAAATAGCAAAAGACAGTCTACAAATTAATTTTTTCTTAGATGATTATTATACAAATAAAGAAACTAATACTACTTTTATTAATTATAGAGATAATCTTTTGAAACTTATCTTAAATAAATTAAAGAAACTTAATACTAAGTTGGACTCTATAAATGATAAGCTAAGTGAATGCAAAGACGCTGAGAAATATAAGCTATATGGGGAGCTTATAACTTCTAATTTGTATAGAATTGATGATTATAATACTGAATCTATAACTTTGGAGAATTATTATGATAATAATAACCCTGTAACTATAGAACTTGATAAAACAATTGCTCCTTCTGCTAATGCAAAGAAATTCTTTAAGAGATATAAAAAGTTGAAGAATGCTAAAGAAATTGTTGAAACTCAAAAGAAAATTATATCTAATGATATTGATTATTTAGAAAGTATTGTTTATGAAATAAGTAGATGCAAAACCGTTTTAGATATAGATGATGTGTATAGCGAAATACAAGACACAAGTGTTAAGTTAAATAGCAAAAAAGGTAATAAAAAATCTGTAAGAAATAGTAAATTGAATTCGAATAAAAAAGGACAAATAGCCGAGCCATTAAAGTTTGAAATTGACGGTTTTACTGTACTTGTTGGAAAAAATAACAAGCAAAATGACTATTTAACAACTAAACTTGCAAATAAAGATGATATATGGCTCCATGTTAAAGATTTTCATGGAAGTCATGTAATTCTTAGAACAGATAACAAAGTTCCTTCGCAAGATACAATTAATAAATGTGCAGAACTTGCAAAAAAATATAGTAAAGCAAATGATTCTTCAAATATATCTGTTGATTATACTTATGTTAAAAATGTCAAAAAGCCTTCTGGCAGTAAGCCTGGCATGGTTATTTATACTAACAACAAAAGCGTTATAGTTAAGTAAAATATGTGTGTTATTCCAAATGGTATTGTTTACTAAGCAATCTTTGTTTGACATAATGTTCGACTTTATGTTATAATTCATATGTAGCTTGAATAGCAAGCACAAAGGAGGAAATTTTATGAAAAGAGGATTTTGTGATTATCAAACTTATCGGATTGACAAAGTTCGAAAGTTAAAGTCTGATGACAAGCCTTTCTATCGGACAACAGTGACTGTTCCATGTGGTTCCAGTAATGACCAAAGAGTAAAAATTCTATGCTCCTTGGTTGGGGCACCTGACATTAAGAAAGAGGCTATCATAAAAGCTTCATATCCTATTAAGAAGATGATTCAAGAATTAAAAGAACTGCCTTTAAAAGCAGAACCTTGGATAAGCAAATTATCTGATGATTCAATTACATTATCTTTTGAGTGGGATAGGAACCTGACAAAAGAGCAAAGAGATTCTTCTCTTTTGCCAATATTAGATGATTACAATCTTCGCTTAGAAGAGAGCGCCTAACTGGTGCTCTTTTTCTATGTTCACCTTTATGTGATAATTATATTGACTATTTGTTGAGATATTTTGAAACTGCATAGCCTTATGCCTTAGGTATTTACTCTCTTATTCCGTGAGTTTTGGTTTTTTCAGTTTATATTTGCTTTTTAAGGAATTTAGTGTTATAATATATTTATTCGCTATAATGCGAATGTAAAAAGAAGGAGGAATTAACAAATGAAGAAAATCATTGCTGTCAGCAAGCACAACACGAATGTGAAATTCCAATTTGCTGAAAACCCAATTAGACCTGATGAGTTCAGTTCGGTGACTGTAATTGTGCGGTTTAATATGATCGGTGACCCACAAAAAAATGAAGAGATAGGTATCTCTTTATACAAGTACCGTCGTTTTCCATCGCAATTTGCTTACTTAAATCAGCTACTGAATATAGTAAGTGAGCTTTGTCAATGTAAGTACAAGACTCCAATGCTATATGAGCAAGGTGGAAATACTTATGCTAGGTTCTATATTGATAATCCACATGCTGTGGATATACGAATATTAAAACAAGGAATAATACGAGGACTAAAGGACGCTGACTTTGTTTATTCCTCCAGGTTTTAAGTATTTAACTTGAACCTCAAAAACGAAATCCAACTCTGTTTGAGTTGGATTTTGTTTTAAAATCTTACTATTTATATTCGTTTATCTTACTACGCACTACATAGCTTCTTCATATAATTTGATAAAATCTTCTCTTGTAACTTCTCTTGGGTTTCCTGGTTTGCATGGGTCTTCCATTGCTTTATCAGCAAGCATTGGTATATCTTCTTGCTTTCCACCAACTTCACCTACCGTTTGAGTTATTCCAACTTTTTCTGATAAATCTTTTATTTTCTCACAGAATGTTTTAATAACTTCTTCTTTAGTAAATTTAGTTGCATCTGTATGGAAAGCCTGAGTTAAAATTTCTCTATATTC
>CALXZF010000142.1 GCA_944393165.1 uncultured Clostridia bacterium | reverse complement strand
AATCGTACGTATAGTTCGGAAAGTTGTTGCTGCGAGAACTAGGTGAAAAACTATTATTGTAGCGGCCGACCTCTAAAAACTCGAACGCTGGTGTAGTAGGCCTCTAATGTCCATTCATATCTACCACCATAAATGTCATATATATTTCTTATTACATCTGTTTCTGTTCCTCCTGTTATTGTCTCACTTCTATTTCTATCGTCTCCTATATTTCCTGTAACATCTACTTTATTATCTCCACTTTGCATCCATCTTAACATTGCATCATATTGACTTCCCCATATCATACTACTTTCTACACTATTAGAATTATTTGGGTTTGTATATTTCTTTCCATATGCATATAAGCCATACCATGTATTACCATTTTGACTTTCATTAGTACTATTATCATCGGCTGTTAATGCAACTACATTTTTCTTACTTTGTGCAGTATTACTATCAGATTTACTTATTTCGTATCTTCCTATATAAAATCCTCCATATTCTTCTACACTTTTTATCATTGCATTATAGTCTTTTTGCATATCATCTAAAAATGTACTTGTATTATTACTACTATATGTTGTTCCTAATATTCCATTTATTATATCTAAATAGTTTTCTTCTGTATCTCCATCATAATCAACTACTATATCTGGCTCTCTATAACTTGTTGTTACATTTGCTCCTGTTGATGTAAATTTATATAGCTTTCCTTCATAGTTTTGGTTACCATTTGTATCAATTCCAGTTTTTGCTGTTGCCATCTCATCTACACTTGCTACTGGTATCCATACAAATTGATTACCTTGTTCATCTTGTATTACTAAACCTTCATCTACAGTATCTGCATCTTCTAATATTTCAAAACCTCCTGGAATAGTTGCTGTATCTCCATTTTCATCTTCGTAAGTTTCATTTTTATCAGCTATCATGCCTGGTCCAAATGGTAAATAATCCCCAAGTTTATCTTCTATTACGTAACTAGGTTCATTAGTTGTAATAGCTCCTGTTTTGTCATCTACTTGGCTTTCGTCATCAATAATATCTTTGTTTTTTAACTCTTCTATAATATCATCCCATGTTGGATTTCTATGTTTACTTTCTGCATCTATGATAGCAATATCAATTTGCTCTTCCCAACTAGATCGTTCTGTAGAATCACTTGCATTTTGCGCTTGATTAATTATGCCATTATCCCCTGTTATTGCTCCTATTGATATCCCTGCTAAAATTAAAAGTACAATTATTGTGATGACAAGTGCTATTAATGTTATACCATTTGCTCCTTGTAAATGGTTTGTTTTTGTTATTTTTAAATCATTTTGTATAATATCTTTGTTTTGTTGTTTTTTTATTATCTTCATTAAAAATCTCCTTTCTTTAGTTTCTTTTTTGTTTTGTTTTTCATTATGTATAAAATTTGTATTATTTTATATAAATTATTTCCATTTTATATACAAATATACACTTTTTTTGTTTTATTTTTAAATCAATGATATTTGGTTTTCAAAGTGCATATTTATATATTAATGCTGATAATTTATGTTTTTATTATACTGTAAGCATATATTTTTTGCAATATATTTTTTTATTATTTTAAATTATTTTTAGTTATCTTTATGCTTTTTAAATTTTTTTCTCCATTTTGTTATATTTTTAATATTTTTTCGTCTATTATTTTTTTTAGTTTCATAAATATTTATTTGATTTTTATTTAATTTTTTGATACTTTTACGCATATGTTCAATATGTGCTTATAGCATATTAGTAATTGAGCCTTTTTGTATTATAATGTTATTAATATTTTTAGACGAGGTGGCACTATGCAAGATAACTTAGAAATTGGTGAACGTATTAGGGGAATAAGAGAAAATTTACATATGAATCGTGAAAAGTTTTCAGAGATTATCGATATTTCAGAAGTTTTTCTAGGTCAAATTGAGAGAGGTGAAAGGTCTTTAAGTATAAAAACATTGACTAAAATTGTAAAATTTACTGGTACCTCTACTGATTATATATTATTTGGAGATGTTGAGAATAATAAAACTTATGATAAAATAAATAGAATTTTAAATAAATGTACAGAAGATGGTTTGCTTTTTATATATGAAATAATTCGTTGTTCATATACCTTTTTAAAGGGTATTGATAAAAGTTTATAGTTTAAATTCTTACAAAATAAAAATGGTTTTTGGAACCATTTTTTATTTTTCTTTTATATGTTTTATTTATCTCTTATCCCGTTTTCTTAGTATTTTTATTTTATTTCTTATTGTTTGCCTTTTTTATTTCTATACTATTGTAGTATAAATCTTCTGGACAAACATCTTCTCCTTTTTCCCATATTACTGTTTCATTATATGCCTTTACTTTTTTAAAATAGTCTTTGTTTTTCAATCTTTTATAAAATTCTATGTTATTAATTAAATTTTTCATATCAAAGATTTTAATTTCTTTTGTCTCAAAAGTCACTTCTAGTATATAGTTATCTAAAGCTTTTACTTTTATTACATCAGGAGTTATATATGTTTCCATTTTAATTTCCCCTTTACCTTAATGTTCTATTTTAAAATATTCTTGTCCTTCTTGCATTATATTCCATAGTGTTATTAATTCTTCTTTATGTATCATAATCCAAGCTTCTACCATTCTTTTTTGTTTCATTATAATAAATTTTTATTACTATTCCATAAAATTGTGAAATAATTGGCATCTCTTTACCTCTTTATTG